>CANQXW010000005.1 GCA_947627925.1 uncultured Bacilli bacterium
AAAAAGAAAAGCCTAATTTTACTTTATTTTCGGTTTAAATTAGACTTCTATTTTTTTCATCATCTGTCAAACTCGGGGCTTGGGTTTAAGCATTAATCCTATGTTAGCAAGTATAGCTATGGTCTTAAGTAGTTTAACAGTTATTTTTAATTCTTTAAGATTAAGAAAATAATATTCAAAATGCAAAATTAATGTTATAATAAGGTTGTTCTTGTAGCTCAGTTGGATAGAGCGTACGCCTCCGACGCGTAAGGCCAAGGGTTCGATTCCCTTCAAGAACACCAAAATAAAACGAAACGACTTTTAAAGAGTCGTTTTATAATGCTTATTAAAAATTAAGAATTCCAAATCCTAGTACAATCCCTAAAATAATTAGAAAAATAATTAATAGAGTAAATATAGAGATATAACCTAAATTGTTATTTCCTCCTTTTAAAGAATGAGAAAATAAATCAGGAAAATTATCTCCAAAATTTTCAGTATTAAAATTTTCTAAATCATCTTTTAAAAGAAGAGGATTGAAGTTTTTAATTCTCAATTTATTTATTAATCTATCAAAATGAAATTTTAAATAAGTTTGATAATAATTTTCTAAATCTTGTTGGGATTTAAAGATGCCGTTTTTAAATCCTTTTTTCATACTTTCAATAGTTATAGGTTTTAAATAGTTAAAAATAATACTTTCTAAAACCCAAGTATAATTTTCATCGTTATTTTTATTCCAAAATAATAATTCAATATAATTAAAAAGTTTTTTAACCTCTTCTTCATTAGCTATTTCTCCCAAGGCTTTTTGCAAGCGAATAGCTAGTCCATTAGAAAAATATATATTTTTAATAGCGTCTATGCCAACTAAATTAGTGAGAATATAAACTACATCAGTAACGTCGCTATAACCACTATTAAGAACAGCATTGGGGTAAAATTGTTGGGCTAACATTTCAGTACATCCTTCATTTAAATAAACATTTAGGTTTTTGCCATCCGGAGTATAAGCGGCTAGCCCCGAATGAATAAGCTCTAATTCATCATAACATTTTGTACTGGCCATATGTAATAATTCATGACACATTGTAGATTCTAATAAATATTGTTCATTAACTCCTTCTAAATCATTTTTACTTAAATATTGTTTAAAGTTAGGGTTTATGACGATTTTATTTTCTGAAAAATTATAATTAGATAATTCATTGGTAGCTGAAAATTCAATTCTTAGAGTTTTTAAATTACGATAAAAATTTTCCCGAGTATTTTCGGGAATTAATGTTTCGATTTTGTGAACTAAAGGAATAATTGAAGGATGCTTAACTAATTCAGGGTTATTTTTTATTATTTCATCTAACATTTTTTAGCATCCTTTCTTTATTATTTTATATATTAATTATAATTCAATTTTTTTAAAGAATATAGTTTTAAATTTTTTGCTTTACATTGTTAAGTTAGACTTTTTCCTTAAGTAAATATGCGAAAATATTTAAAATAACATTCTAATATTTGTTCTTGTAGAGCGTACGCCTCCGACGCGTAGGGCCAGGGGGGGTCAATTCCCTTCAAGAACACCAGATATAAAGCAAAGCGACTTGCAAAGAAGTCGCTTTTATGTTATTATGTATTTGTCAAGGAAACTTGAATATAATAAAAAAGGAATACCTAATTATGATGTGTTAGGTACTATTCCGAAATTTTGGTTAGTACCAATCTATATAGATGGTACTATTTTTATTAATATGATTAAAATCACAATAATAAGGAGTATTATGATAGAGCAAAGATATCTCTCTGATTTTCTCATAATTTCACCTCCTTCTACTTTAAAAGTAAAGGAGAATAGTACCTAAAACTAATTAAGTATTCCTAAAATAATTATATCAAACAATTGTTTCTTGAGCAAGATTTTTATATTAATTTTATAAATTAAAAATCTCGTTGAAATAAAAATAAATGTTGGTAATAAATATTTAACTTAACCATAGTAAGTTAGCCTTTTTTTAATGACGAAAATATTTATAAATGGTATAATTATTTTAGAGGTTAAATATGGAATATTTAGACAATTTAAATAAAGAGCAAAAAGAAGCTGTTATGCATATTGATGGTCCATGTCTTGTGGTGGCGGGAGCTGGTTCTGGTAAAACTAAAGTACTTACTACAAGAATTGCCCATCTTATCAATCAAGGCATTTATAGTAGTCACATTTTAGCGATTACGTTTACTAATAAAGCAGCGAAAGAAATGAAAGAGAGAGTCGGAAAGTTAGTCAGTAACTCTTATGCTTTTGTGGGAACTTTCCATTCTTTTGGTTTAAGAATTATTAAAGAAAATTATGCTGAAATGGGACTTAGTAAAAATTTTACCATTATTGATTCCGATGATGTTATTACGATAATCAAAAAAATTATGAAAGAGTTAGGTATGAATCCTAAAGAGATTGCTCCATCTTATATTCGTAATCGGATTAGTTTTATTAAAAATGAAATGTTAAATGAAAATGAAATTACCCGTTATTTTTTAAGTGATGTTGAGAAAAAAGCCGCCGAAGTTTATTTTGCTTATGAAAAAACTTTACGCAAAAATAACGTTATTGATTTTGATGATTTATTAAAATTACCAGTTGAATTATTTTTAAAAAATAAAGATATTCTAAATTTATATCAAGAAAAATATCAATATATACTCGTTGATGAATATCAAGATACTAATGAAGTTCAATATAAATTAATAAAACTTTTAGCAGGTAAATATCGCAACATCTTTGTGGTTGGCGATCAAAATCAAGCCATTTATGGCTTTAGACAAGCTAACTATAAAAATATTTTAAATTTTGAAAAAGATTATGCTGATGCCAAAGTAATTGTTTTAAATCAAAATTATCGGAGTACGACCACTATTTTAAATGTAGCTAATTCCGTTATTAAAAATAATATCGAAAGAAAAGAAGTTAATTTATTTAGTGAACTAGGAGAAGGCGTTAAAGTCAAATATTTAAGAAGTAATGATGGTCTACAAGAAGCTAACATTGTGGTAAATGAAATTAAGGATTTACTGGAATCCGGTTATCGAAAAAGGGATATAGCGATTTTCTATCGGACTAATGCTCAATCTCGGGTTTATGAAGAGGCTCTTCTTAAAAATAGTTTAGCTTATAAAGTGGTCGGTAGTTTTTATTTTTATAAAAGAAAAGAAATTAAAGATTTAATCAGTTATTTAAAATTAATTGCTAATCATGATGATGATGTTTCTTTAGAAAGAGTTATTAATGAACCGAAAAGAGGTATTGGTCTTAAGACTATTGAAGGCATCAATGGCAAAGCTACTAGAGAAAATACTTCAATGTTCGAAGCTATAACTTCGGGAAAAGAATTAGAATTTAAGAAGATGATTGAAGAATTAACTAAAGCTTCTTTAGATGTTTCTTTAACGGAATTAATTGATTTAGTTTTAGATAAAAGTGGTATGAAAGATGAACTTACGAAAATGCATACTTTAGAAGCTGATATTCGGTTAGAAAACTTAATGGAATTTAGAAGTATTACGGAAAATTATCAAAATATTACGGGTAGTGTAAATTTACAAGATTTCTTAGATGAAGTTAGCTTAATCGCCGATGTTACGGAACACCGGGAAGATGATGATGAAATAACTTTGATGACTTTTCATTCCGCTAAAGGATTGGAATTTAAAGTAGTCTTTATGGTGGGAATGGAAGAAGGAATCATGCCGCACATCAATTCTTTTGATGAAGAAAATGGCATTGAAGAAGAAAGAAGATTATGCTATGTTGGTATTACAAGAGCCAAAGAAAGATTATATATTACCAATGCGAAATTAAGAATGCTTTATGGTAAAGATATGCTTAATCCGCCATCTCGTTTTATTGGGGAAATAGATCCCAAATATATTGAATCCAATGTTATGGAAGAAAAGAAAGTACTTCCCGATGAATTATATAATGATACTAATGAAGAGTATAAAAGTGGAGATATTGTAAATCATTTAACTTTTGGTCGTGGCGTAGTAGTTGCGGTCGAAGAAAGATTTGTGAGTGTCGCTTTTAATAAAAGATATGGAGTTAAGAAATTTTTAAAAAATTATAAAGGTTTAAAGAAAGGAAAATAAAATGAAGAAAGATTTAACATTAGTTGTCTTAGCAGCAGGTATGGGTAGTCGTTTTGGTGGTTTAAAACAAATAGAACCAGTTGGCCCTAATGGGGAATTTATTATTGATTATTCTATTAAAGATGCCATCGTGGCGGGATTTAATAAAGTAGTTTTTATTATTAAAGAAGAAAATTATGAAATATTTAAAAATACAATTGGAAAACACATTGAAGATAAAGTGGTCGTAGAGTATGCTTTTCAAAAAAATGATAATGTTCCACAAAATGTTCAAATACCAAAAGAAAGAGTTAAACCTTTAGGGACAGCGCATGCCCTATATTCAGTGAAAGATTTAGTTCATGAAAACTTTGCTATTATTAATGCCGATGATTTTTATGGAAGAGAAGGTTATTTAGAAGCAGCGAAGTTTTTAAATAATTGTGCCGAAGATGAATATGGGATGGTTAGTTATGAAGTTGCAAAAACGATGAGTGAAAATGGCGCTGTTAAAAGAGGAATAGTCGTAGCGGAAAATGACAGTTTAGTAAGTTTAGTGGAAAGTTCAGTGGAAAAAGTAAATGAAGAGATTATAGCTAGTCCTTTAAATGGCGATAAACCATTTGCAATTACCCCGGATACACCTGTATCTATGAATTTGTTTTGCTTAACACCTAAAATATTTTCTTATTTAGAAGCAAGTATTACGGAATTTTTTAAAGATAAAGATTTAAGGGATGTGGAATGGTTACTTCCTAATGTCGTTTTTGAAAGTGCTAAAGTTAATGGTAAACCCATTAAAGTTTTAAAAACTAAAAGCCATCATTATGGCATAACTTATAAAGAAGATTTAAATACTTTAAAAAATGGTATTGCTAAAGAAATTGCCAAGGGAGTATATAGTAAAGATTTGTGGGGGTAAATATGAATCCAGAAGAAAGAATAAAAGAACTTGTCAAAATATTAAATGAAGCAAATTATGAATATTTTGTTAATGATAATCCCAAGATAACGGATCAAGAATATGATAAATATATAAGAGAACTAATTAATTTAGAAGAAAAATATCCTGAATATACTTTAGTTGATAGCCCAACGAAAAGAGTGGGTGGCGAAGTATTAGATAAGTTTTCCAAAATTACGCATAAGATACCGATGCTTAGTTTAGGTAATGTTTTTAATGAAGAGGAAGTAAGGGATTTTGATGCGAAGATAAGAAAAGTAGGAATTAATCCCGAATATGTTTGTGAACTTAAAATTGATGGGTTAAGTGTTTCTTTAATTTATGAACATGGCGTATTAAAAAGTGGAGCGACTCGTGGTGATGGGGTAGTCGGTGAAGATATAACGCATAATGTTAAGACAATTAAAGTTATTCCTTTAAAATTAGATCGGGATATCGATATTGAAGTTCGCGGCGAAATCTATATGGAAAAGAAAACTTTAGAAAAAATAAACCGCGAAAGAGAACAAGAAGGACTTCCTATTTTACAAAATGTTCGTAATGCTGCCGCGGGTAGTGTCAGACAATTAGATTCGAAAATTGCGGCCAAAAGAAATTTAAATAATTTTATTTATCATTTGCCTAATCCTTTAGACTATGGAATTACTAAGCATATGGATGCTTTAAACTTTATGCAAGATTTAGGTTTTAAAATTAATCCTAATAATCGTCTTGTGCATTCCATTGATGAAGTTATTGAATTTATTAATGAATGGACGGAAAAAAGGGATAGCCTTCCTTATGAAATAGATGGGATTGTTATTAAAGTTAATGATATTAATGAGCAACAACAATTAGGATTTACGGCCAAATATCCAAGATGGGCAACGGCCTATAAATTTCTCGCTAGTGAAGTTTTAACTAAACTTAATGATATTATATTTACGGTAGGAAGAACGGGTAAAATTACGCCGAATGCGGTTTTAGATCCTGTTTTAGTTATGGGCTCTACGATTAAAAGAGCTACACTACATAATGAGGATTATGTCCGCAATTTGGATTTAATGATTGGCGATATCGTAAGTGTTCATAAAGCTGGCGATGTTATTCCTGAAGTATCGGGCGCTATTAAAGAGAGAAGATGCGGGATTGAAAAACCTTTCAAAATGATTAGTGAATGTCCTATTTGTGGTACCAAACTAATTAAAAAAGAAGGCCAAGTTGATTACTATTGTCCTAATGAATCATGCCCGGCTAGAGGTATTGAATCTTTAATTCATTTTGCTTCTCATGATGCTATGAATATTGATGGCTTAGGAGATGAAATCATCGAAGATTTCTTTAACGAAGGATTCTTAAATGATATTACGGATTTCTACCATTTAAAAGAACATGAAGAAGACATTTTAACTTTAGAAGGTTTTGGCCGAAAAAGTTTTGAAAATATGCTAACCGCGATTGAAAATAGTAAACATAATAGTTTAGAAAAATTATTATTTGGCCTAGGTATAAGTGGTGTTGGTAGTAAAACGGCTAAGCTTTTAGCTAGTACTTATGAAAACATTGATAATTTAATGAATGCCTCGGTCGAAGAATTATTATCAATTAAAGATATTGGCGATGTTTTAGCCAAAAGTATTTATGATTATTTTCAAGCTAATGGAAATTTAATTTATAAGTTAAAAATGCTAGATATTAATATGAATTATTTAGGAGTTAAAAAGAAAGTTAATGAATTTATTACGGGTAAAAAATTTGTGATGACGGGAACTATTTCTTTTATGACTCGAAACGAAATAAAAGATTTAATTGAAGAGTATAGTGGCACTTTCTCCGAAAGTGTTAGCAAAAATACTGATGTGGTAATCGCAGGAGATGCCCCAGGTAGTAAATATGATAAAGCAAGAGAACTTGGTATTACGATTTGGAATGAAGAAACATTTAAAGGAATTGTGGATAAATTAAATGAAATTTAGGAAGCAAATTGCTTCCTTTTTAGATGGTTTTCGACAAAATAGAAGAAATATCGCCAAATGTTGTCAAAATCTCCTATGGACTTTTAGTTGATACTTGTGTTTTAATAGTAAGTCGAGGCGAGGAGTCTTGCCTACTTTCAGGGGTTTTGGATAGGTCCAAGATCAATTGATAGGGGTGGCTTTGATGAAATTAATTTTCTTTGGAATTTTAAAAGTAATAATTTTTATTTTGAAGCTTCGGCTAAGGAATAAAAAAACTACCTTAATTTGGATTAAGTTCCAAATTAGGTAGCTAGTTACCTTAGGCAACGATTTCTCGTCTCCTAAAATGATTATAACATATTTTTAGATAGATAACAATTCTTCATAAATGTGTAAACAATTAAAAAATAACCCAACTGGTTATTTTAATTTTTTCGCTTCTCTTGCACTAATAATTACTTTTTTACCATCAATAGTCTTTTTTTGTAAATTAGGTTTTTGCTTCATTTTTGTAGCATTTAAAGCATGGCTTCTTAAATTTCCAGTTAAAGGTTTTTTAGTTGTAACTTTTTTTGCCATTATAATGCCTCCTTTTTCCTTTAAAAACTTTATCATATATTAAAAGATATGTCAAATGTTTTCAAGTAATGTTATAATATATTTGAAGGAGTTTTTATGTATATACCACTTAAAGTTACAACTGATTATAGCTTACTTAAAAGTTTAATTAAAGTTCAAGATTTAGTTAATTTTTGTGTGCAAAATAAAATTTCTTGTTGTGCTATTTGTGATTGTAATCTTTTTGGGGTAATTGAATTTTATAAAACATGTATTACTCATAATATTAAACCTATTATTGGTTTAGAAATAACATTAAATGAAAAAAAGATTTATTTATATGCTAAAAATTATGAAGGCTATAAAAATTTATTAAAGATAAATACTATCATTGGGGAAAGAAATATCAGTATTAGTGAACTTAAAATGTTAAGTGATAATCTTTTGGCTATTGTTCCTTATCAAAGTTTAGAACTTTTTGATGATGTATCTTTTTTGGAAAATAGATATATTGGTTATGAAAATAATCATGAACTGAAAAATGCTTTAGTAAAAAATAGCCATGTGGTTTATGTAAGAAATATTAAATGTTTTCAAGAAGAGAGTGAAGAGTATTTAAAATATTTAGACAGGATTAGAGGCGAAGAAGAAGGGAATTACCATAATAATTATTTTGATTTTAAAGTAACTAGTTTTGATGAAGAAAAAATGGAAGAAGTAAATAGTCTTCTTAATGTTGCTATACCAGTAGGAAAAAGGTATATTCCGGAATATAAAAAAGGGGAAGACTCTTATACTTATTTAGCTAATCTTGCTTTAAAGGGTTTAAAAAAAAGACTTAATAATAATGTCTTTCCAATTTATATGGATAGGTTAAAATATGAAATATCAGTTATTAAAAAAATGGGGTTTGTTGATTATTTTTTAATCGTTTATGATTATGTTTTATATGCTAAAAAAAATCATATTTTAGTAGGTCCTGGAAGAGGAAGTGCGGCCGGTAGTTTAGTAAGTTATGTGATTGGGATTACGGATATTGATCCCGTAAAATACAATTTATTATTCGAAAGATTTTTAAATCCGGAAAGAGTAACAATGCCCGATATTGATATTGACTTTGATAGTACGAAAAGAGAAGAAGTTATTTCTTATGTTAAGAGTAAATATGGGGAAGAAAATGTTTCTGGAGGCATGACTTTTGCTACTTTAAAAACTCGTCTTGTTTTACGAGAGGTAGCTAGCATTTTAGCCATTGATGACAAAGTAATTAATAAATTTTTAAAAGCAATTAATAAAGACTTAGATTTAAAAAATAATTTAAAATTAAAAGTGGTGCAAGATTATCTAAAAACTTATCCAAATCTTAAAAAAATGTATGAAGTAGCGCTTCATTTGGAGGGCCTTAAGAAAAATATTAGCACCCACGCGGCGGGGATTGTAATTGCTAATAAGCCTTTAGATGAAATAATTCCGATGTATAAAAATAATGATGTTTATTTAACGGGAGTACCTATGGAGTACTTAGAAGATTTAGGTCTTTTAAAAATGGACTTTTTAGGTTTAAAAAATTTAAGTATTATTAGTAAAATTGTGGAAAATATTCCGCATTTTAATATTTTGGATATTCCATTAGATGATAAAGAAGTTTTTGACCTTTTTAGTAGAGCGGATACTGATGGCATCTTTCAGTTTGAAACAGCTTCATTTAAAAGTATGCTTCCGAAATATCGCCCCCAAAGTTTTGCGGAGTTAATTGCTTCGATTGCTTTAGTCCGTCCCGGTCCAAGTAGGGAATTAGAAACCTATATTAAAAGAAAAAATGGCCAAGAACAAGTTACTTATTATCATGAATCTTTAAAAGATATTTTACAAGAAACCTATGGGGTGATTGTCTATCAAGAACAAGTTATTAGTATTTTAGTTAAAATGGCTAATTTTAGTTATGCCGAAGCTGATAATATTAGAAGAGCGATGTCCAAAAAGAAAGAAGCAATTTTAAAAGAAAAAGAAAATGAATTTATGTTAAGATGTCAAAAAAATGGTTATGAAAAAGAGATTGCCCAAAATATTTATAATCATATTCTTTCTTTTGCTTCCTATGGCTTTAATAAAGCCCATTCGGTTTCCTATGCTTACATTTCTTATTTAATGGCTTATTTAAAAGTACATTATAAGGCTTTATTTACTTTTGCTATTTTAGATGGGGAAGCCAATAATAATAAATTTAAAATTTATTTAAATGATCTTAAAAAGAATGGTTATGAAATAAAGAGTGTTAGTTTAAATATATCGAGTGATAGTTTTGTTTTAAGAGATAAAACGGTATATCTTCCTTTTTCCAAAATTCAAAATTTTCGCAGTGAAAGCATTAAAAACATTTTAACAATAAGAGAGGTAGGTTTATTTAAAGATGTTTTTGATTTCTTTAAACGAACTCATAATGTTTTAACTAAAGGGGAATATCGGATGCTTATTATATCTGGGGCTTTAGATGAATTTAATATTAAAGCGAAAACATTAATTGATAATTTAGATGTTTTAATTAATTATGGATCTTTATATCATGATTTAGGTGATTATGCTTTAATTCCCGAATTAAAAGAAGAGGAAGATTATAGCAAGGAAGAAAAAAGAGAAAATGAAATCAATAGTTATGGCTTTTATATTAGTAATCATCCGGCTTCGAAATATAATGATCAAGAAGTAATGAAATTAGAAAATATCAAAAAATATGTTTTTAAGAATATAATTTGTTATGTTATGGTTGAAGATATTAGTTTAATTAAAACGAAAAAGGGCGAAGATATGGGATTTATCAGTGCTTCTGATGAAACGGGGACTTGTGATTTTACGGTGTTTCCTAACAATTTTTCGCTGTTAACTAATTTGGCAAAAAATGATATGATAAAAGTGTGGGGAAATGTTAGCAAAAGATATGATAAATATAGTATAATAGTAAATAGATTAGTTAAGGAGTAGCAACTATGGAAGAATTAGAAAGATTTTTAAAAAGTATAAATGTGGATTATTGTGATGAATTTAAAGATTTAGAAATAGAAAAAGTTGTTTTTAATAGAGGGACTAAAGTTTATACCGTTTATCTTCATAATCCCAAAGTTTTAAGTTATGATATCGTAACTAATCTTTTTAATGCGGGAAAAAAGGGGATCAATGGGGTTGATAAATGTTATATAGAAATGGTTTATGATAATGTTTTAGAAGAAGATGTTAGAAATTATGTGCAAATTTTGATGAACAATATTATTTTTGAACATCCTTCTTTATCAGGAGTCTTTGGAGATTTTAAAGAAATTAAAGATAAGACTATTTATTTAGAAGTAGCGAGTGCTATTTATATACCTCATAATGATTATTTAGAAGAGATTCGGGATAATTTAAAAAATTATGGTTTAGGAGAATACCAAATTGAAATAGTAGTTAATCCTGAATTAAATAAAGAATTAAAAAAAGAAATTGAAGAAGATAAAAAAGTTTCTTTAGAGAAAAAAGAAGAGAGTCCCGTTATTTTAGGTTTCCATAAAGATGGAGAAGTAACCCAAATTAAAAATGTTATGGGAGAGGCTAAAAATGTTATTATTGAAGGCTATGTTTTTGGCAAAGAGGCCAGTGAGAGGAAAGGTCAAAAAGGAACAGCTTATATCGTTAATTTAAAAGTTAGTGATAAAACAGATAGTTTTTTAGTAAAGTTTGTCAGATTTAAAGAAGAAGAATATAAAGCTTTAAATAAAGGAATTAAAGAAGGTGGTTGGTACCGCATTTTTGGCAACATTGAAATGGATAATTATTTAAGACAAATGGTTTTAAATGGTCGAAGTATTGAAAAAATTAAAAGTAAAGATGAAGAAATTACGGATACCGCTGAGGAAAAAAGAGTAGAACTACATACGCATACAAAAATGAGTGCGATGGATGGGGTTATTGATGCGACACAGCTCGTTAAGTATGCACACAAATTAGGTCATAAAGCCGTAGCGGTAACGGATCATAACTGCTTACAATCTTATCCGGATTTATATCATGCAGTTTGTAATATTAATAAAGGAATTGAAAAAGAAGAAGATAAATTTAAAGTTATTTATGGGGCTGAAATGAGCATTGTTAATAACGAAAATGATTTAATCTTTAATTTAAAAGATTATGATTTATTAGAAACGGAATTTGTGGTATTCGATACCGAAACAACTGGTTTTACCCCTTATCATGACCAAATGATTGAAATTGGGGCCGTTAAAATTAAAAATGGGGTTGTTAGTGAACATTTTGATGAACTTATTAATCCGGGAAGAAAACTTCCTGAAAAAATTGTCGAACTTACGAATATCACTGATGAAATGTTACAAGATAAAGATACCGAAGAAAATGCCACCAAGAGATTTTTAGAGTTTATTGGTGACCGTCCTTTAGTGGCTCATAATGCCAAGTTTGATATAGGTTTTATCAGTGCCGCGATGAATAAATATAACTTAGGAGAATTTACGAATACTGTTTTAGATACTATGGGTATTGCAAGAATGCTTTATCCTGAGTGGAAAAATCATAAGTTATCAACTCTTGTGAAAAATTTAGATGTTCCTTGGGATGAAGAATCCCACCATAGAGGAGATTACGATAGTGAAGGAACCGCCATTGCTTTTTATAAAATGGCTAAAGTTTTAAGTAATCGTAATATTGAAACAACCCAAAAACTTTATGATTCCGTAGATCAAGAAGCATTACTTAAATTCTCTCGTCCTTTTCACATGTCTGTTTTAGTGCAAAATAAAGTAGGTTTAAAAAATTTATTTAAAATAATTAGTTATGCTAATACGAAATATCTTTATAAAGGTGATCAAACCAAATTACCTCGTGATGAATTAAATAAACACCGGGAAGGATTACTTTTTGGAAGTGGCTGTGTTAATGGCGAAATATTTGAAGCAACTTTCAATAAAGAAGATGAAGAACTAGCGAAAATGATGCAATATTATGATTATATTGAAGTGCAACCACCTGAGGTTTATTCTTATCTTGTCCAAATGGAATCTAGTTTTATTAAAAGTTTATCCGATATTTATACCCATATCAAAAAAATTGTGCGAGTCGCTGAAGAAGCCGGCGTAATGGTTTGTGCGACTAGTGATGCGCACCATTTAAGAAGAGAAGATAAAATATATCGGGATATTATCATTGCCCAAAGATTCAATGGTAAATTACACCCTTTAAATAAAAGAGGCATTGATGTACCTGATATGCATTTTTATACAACTGATGAAATGCTGGAAGCATTCTCCTTTTTAGGAGCGGAAAAAGCTAAAGAAATTGTGGTAACTAATCCAAATATTATTGCTTCTAAATGCGAAATAGTTGAAGTTATTATTGAAACTGGTGGTGTACCTTTCTCTCCTAAAATTGAAAATTCGAAAGAAATCGTGGAAGAAATGGTTTATACCAAAGCTAAAGATTGGTATGGCGACCCTTTACCGGATAATATTAAAGAACGGATTGAACAAGAGTTAAAAGGTATTATTGGGGGAGGCTTTGACGTTATTTATTTGATTGCTCAAAAGTTAGTTAAGAAGAGTAATGATGATGGCTTCTTAGTAGGCTCCAGGGGTTCAGTTGGTTCTTCATTTGTTGCGACCATGATGGGCATAACGGAGGTTAATCCGCTTCCTAGTCATTATCGTTGTCCTAAATGTAAATATTCCATATTTAAAGATGATGATGGGGAAGATTTAGTCAAAAAATATAGTATTGGTTTCGATTTGCCTGATAAAGATTGTCCTAAATGTGGTAGTAAAATGATTAAAGATGGAGAAGATATGCCCTTTGCAACCTTTTTAGGTTTTAATGCAGATAAAGTTCCCGATATTGACCTTAACTTCTCCGATTTGAACCAAGCTGCAGCGCATGAATATACTAAAGTTTTATTCGGTGAAGATAATGTTTATCGGGCGGGAACTATTGGAACTGTAGCGGAGAAGACGGCTTATGGTTTTGTTAAAGGTTATTGTGAAGATAAAAATATTGTGATGAGGGGAGTCGAAATTGAAAGGCTAGCTGCTGGCTGTGTTGGGGTTAAAAGAACAACTGGTCAACACCCAGGAGGTATAGTAGTTATTCCGGGATACATGGATGTCTTTGATTTTACACCTTATCAATATCCGGCTGAAGATGTAGATGCCGCTTGGCGAACAACCCATTTTGATTACCATGCCATTGACCAAGATGTTTTAAAACTAGATATCCTAGGTCATACCGATCCTACCCAATTAAGGATGCTACAAGATTTAACGGGCATTGATGTTAGAACCGTCCCATTTGACGATAAAGAAACAATGAGTTTATTCTTATCGCCGGAAGTTTTGGGAGTTACTAAAGAACAAATCATGAATGATACAGGAACTTTGGGGGTTCCAGAATTTGGTACCAACTTTACTATTGGGATGCTTAAGGATACCAAACCGACCACTTTTGCCGAACTTATCAAGTTATCAGGACTTTCTCATGGTACCGATGTTTGGCTTGGCAATGCCCAAGAATTAATTCGCAAAAATGTGGTCCCATTTAAAGAAGTTATCGGTTGTCGGGATGATATTATGGTTTATTTAATTCAAGCTGGTATGGAACCTTTAAAGGCTTTTAAAATCATGGAATTTGTAAGAAAAGGTAAAGCCTCAAAGGACCCAGAAGGTTGGGCAAAATTTAAAGAAGAAATGAAAGATGCCGGTATTCCTGATTGGTATATTGACTCTTGTGGCAAGATTAAATACATGTTTCCAAAGGCCCATGCGGCTGCTTATGTCATGAGTGCTTTTCGAATTGCTTACTTTAAAGTTCATTATCCAGCTGAGTATTATGCTTCTTATTTTTCGACGCGTTTTGATGATTTTGAAATTGAAACAATGATTAAGGGATATGACGCAATTAAAGCCCGGATTAATGAAATAATAGGGAAAGGTTATGAAGCCTCTAGTAAAGAAACAGCTTTATTAGAAACTTTAAAATTAGCTTTAGAGGCAACTGCTAGAGGATTTAAATTTGGTAATATTGATATTAAAAGAAGTGAAGCCAAAAATTATATTATCGATGATGATCGTTTGACTTTAATTTCGCCTTTTAGAACCCTTGACGGTCTTGGGGATGCTGTGGCTAATCAAATTGTCGAAGAACGCCAAAAGAAAGAATTTTTCTGTGTCGAAGATTTTCAAAACCGGGGTAAAGTTAATGCTTCAACTATGGATAAACTACGTTCTTTAGGAGTCTTTGAAGGTATGCCAGAATCAGCCCAATTAAGTTTATTTTAAAGAAAGGATTATTATGGATATATTTGTTCCCGATATGTATACGCAAAGTATATATACAATTAATTATAAAAAATTAAAAAAAAGAGGTATTAAATGTTTACTTTTTGATTTGAATAATACTTTAGCTAGTTATAGTACGGATTATCCCGATAAAGCTTTAGAAGAGTTAATGTTTGAACTGGGAAAAGATTTTAAAATTGTTATTGTTTCTAATAGCAATAAAAATCGGATTAGGCCTTTTAAAGAAAAATTAAATTTAGATTCGGCTTATAAATCTCATAAACCTTTTGGCAAAAAATTAAAAAAGATTATGAGTATATATAATTTAAAAGATACTGAAATAGCCTTAATTGGTGATACTATTCTAATGGATATTTGGGGTGGCAATCGTCTAAATTTTACGACTATTTTAGTTAATGGCATTAGTGAAGATGAACCATTTTATATGGGTATCATTAGAAATATGGAAAAGAGAATTATTAAATCATTAAATAAAAAAGGAATTTTATATAAAGGTAAGTATTATGAGTAAGTGTTTAGGATGTGGTATAACTTTACAAAATAAAGATGCCTCTTTATTAGGTTATACAAAAAAGTTAGATAATAAATATTGTGAAAGATGTTTTAAAACAATTCATTATAATGAAGAGCTACCGGTAACTTCTTTAGATAATGAAAAAATAATTAGGAAGATTAATAAACTAAATTATCCCGTTTTATTTATTACGGACTTATTTAGTTTAAATGGACATGTTATAGATGTATTTAAAAAAATTAAAAATCCTAAAACTTTAGTGATTAATAAATGTGATTTAATTCCCGATAATTTAAAACTAGAACATTTAAAAGATAATATTAAAGAGTCTTTTCAAATTAAAGATGATATTCTTTTTATAAGTGTTAAAAAAGATATTAATTTAAATAAGATAGAGGATTTAATGACTTTAGGAAATCTTATTTTAGTCGGAGAAACATCTTCGGGAAAATCGAGTTTAATTAATAAATTATTAGGCATTAATTTAACCACTAGTAGTTATAGTAATACAACGCTTGAATTTATTAAATTAAAATATGGCGTAAATGTTATTTATGATACTCCGGGAATTATTATTAATAAAGAAAAAAAGAATATTGCCAAAATAAATGTTTATACCAAAGTGTTAAAAAAAGATTATGTTTTAACCATTGATAATTTAAAGATAAAAGGAGAAGGGAACCTTACTTTATACATTCCTAATGATGTTAAAGTAGTAAGTAAAAAAGAAGATATATCAATGTCTAAAGAATATCATTTACAAAAAAGTGATTTAGAATTATCGATGGGAGGATTTATTTTGATTAAAAATCCGGTTCATCTTTATAGTAATGAAGATTTAATGGTGCGTGATTCCTTAATATCTAGATAATGAGGTAGTATATGAGTGTTATAAAAGTAATGAGTGAAAATTTAGCAAATAAAATTGCCGCGGGGGAAGTAGTCGAAAAATGTGCTTCCGTTGTTAAAGAATTAGTAGAAAATAGTATTGATGCAAAATCTACCGAAATTAAAGTGCATTTGGTTAAAGGTGGCTTAGATTCTATTTCTGTTATTGATAATGGAATTGGTATGGATGAAGAAGATTGTCATAATGCCTTTTTAAGACATGCCACCAGTAAAATATTTAAAGATGATGATTTGTTTTTCATAAATACTTTAGGATTTCGGGGTGAAGCTTTGCCCTCTATTGCGAGTGTTTCAGAAGTTGAATTAGAAAGTTCACAAGGTGACGTGGGTAGTTATATTCATCTTAAAGGTGGTAAAATTTTAGAACAAAAACCGAGTGGTAGAGGAAAAGGTACGAAGATAACTATTACGAATCTTTTTTATAATACACCGGCTCGGTTAAAATATTTAAAAAGTGAAAATACGGAACTGGCTAATACTTCTTCTTTTTTGGAAAAATTATCTTTAGCAAGACCCGATATTGCTTTTACTTTAACGAATAATGATAATCCAGTTTTAAAAACTAGTGGGAGTAATAATCTGTTAAAAGCTATTCATGAAATATATGGTTTAAATGTTTCTTCCAAAATGCTTCCCATTAAAGCTTTGAATGATGATTTTGAAATAAGTGGTTATGTTTGTAAACCGGAAATATTAAAAAGTAGTCGCAATCATTTAATTACTTTTATTAATGGCCGAGTTGTGCGTAATAACGAAATTAATAAAGCGATTAATGATGCTTATTATACTTATAAACCTGATGGCAAGTATCCTATTGTGGTTATTAATATTGAAACAGATCCAACTTTAGTAGATGTAAATATTCATCCCACGAAACAAGATGTTAAGTTAAGCAAAATGAACTCTTTAACTACTCTTTTATACGACACAATTAAAAATGCTCTATATGAAAGTCTATTAATTCCGGATGCTATCAAGAAAGAAGATGTTAAAGATTTAAATAAGGCTTTTGTGCCTTTAGAAAAAACGGAAGATTTAAAAGAGGATACAGGAGTTCAAACCACGATGGATTTTGGCGAAACTAAAGAACCCGTTAAAAATGAAGAATTTAAAAGTTTAGTTTTATATCCCGTTGGTTTATGTTTAGGTACTTATATTGTTTGTGAAAATGATGAAGGTATATATCTTTTAGATCAACATGCAGCCCAAGAGCGGGTTAATTATGAACATTATCTAAAGAATTTAGCCGAAGATCAAATAATGGTTACGGATATGTTAGTGCCAATTACGATTGAACTAAGAGAAAGCGAATATTTAGAATTTATGGCGCATCAAAATATTTTTACCAATATGGGCTTTAAGTTTGAAGAATTTGGCATTAATACTATTATTGTTAAGAGTCATCCCACTTGGCTTAGAAGAGGAATGGAAGAAGAAAGTATTCGCAAAATTGTCGATTTAATAATTGGCTTGAAAGGGGATTTTGACCCGCTTAAATTTCGGGAAAATGTGGCTATTACTTTGGCTTGTAAAATGGCGATTAAAGCTAATGAACATATTTCGATGTTAGAAATTGAAGGCCTTTTAAAGAATTTAGTTAAATGTGATAACCCTTATAACTGTCCTCATGGAAGACCTACCATTATTAAATTTAGTATTTATGATTTAGAAAAAATGTTTAAAAGAGCGATGAATTAGCTCTTTTTTAAATTAATTTCTTGCCAAAACCCAGATTATATAATAAAATTAGGTTAGGTGGTTTAAATGTTACAAGAATTTAAAAAATTTATTGCAAGAGGCAATGTCGTTGATCTTGCGGTCGGAGTTATCATCGGAGCAGCTTTTGGAAATATTGTTACCAGTTTAGTTAATAATATTTTTACACCCTTAATTGGAATTGTCTTTGGTGGTGTTGATTTCTCGAGATTATCAATTACAATTGGCGATGCCAATATAATGTATGGAGCTTTTATTCAATCAGTATTTGATTTTCTAATCACAGCGGTTTGCTTATTTATTGTTGTTAAAGTTATGAATAGATTTAATAGTGATCTTCATAAAATAGGTAAAAAAGGTAAAAAAGATGAAGAAGAAAAAGAAATTTTACCTCCTAAACCTGCTGATATCCTTTTATTAGAGGAAATTAGAGATTTACTTAAAGAAAATAAAAAAGGAGCGAAGAAGAAATAATGGTTCAAAATATTATTTATTTAGTCGTTGGCCTTCTAGTTGGCCTTTTAATCGGATTCTTACTATCGCGATTCTTAATGAAAAAGTATTTGACTAAAAATCCGCCGATTAATGAAAAAATGATTGAAGTCATGATGAGTAGTATGGGCCGGAAGCCTAGTCAAAAACAAGTAAAACAAGTAATGAATCAAATGAATAGATTTAAATAAATCGTTGATGAAGAATAGTAATTATAAAATTTTTTAGAAGAGACTTAGTGGTTGGTGCAAACTAAGAAAAAAATTATAATGAATCTACTTCTAAGAGTATTTAATACATACCGGTTAAGACCGTTATCATAAGTTAAGTTAAATAAAGGATGGTACCGTCAAGATGACTCCTTAAGTATCATTCTTTTTATTTTTAAAAGAAAGAGGGAAGAAAAATGATAGATATTAAATTAATTAGAGAACAAAGAGATTTAGTCAAAGAAAATATTAAAAAGAAATTTCAAGACGAGAAATTACCTTTAGTCGATGAAGTGTATGAACTTGATATTAAATATCGGGAATGTAAAACCAAAGCCGATAATTTAAAAGCGGAAAAAAATAAATTAAGTGCTAAAATTGGCGAATTGATGCGGGATAAAAAAGTGGATGAAGCAAATAAAATAAAAGAGGAAATTGCTCACATGAATGAAGAAATTCCCACATTAGAAAAAGAAGAAGCTTCATTAGAAGAACAAGTTAAAAAAATAATGATGGTTATACCTAATATTATTGATGAAAGTGTACCTATTGGTAAAGATGATAGTGAAAATGTGGAAATTGAAAAATATGGTGAACCCGTAGTCCCTTCTTATGAAATTCCTTATCATGCTGATATTTGTGATTTATTTAATGGCCTAGATAAAGAAGCCGCGGGAAGAACGAGTGGTGAAGGATTTTACTTTCTAAAAGGGGATATCGCTCGTCTTCATAGTGCCATGCTTGCTTATGCAAGAGACTTTATGATTAGTAAAGGATTTACTTATTGCATTCCACCTTTCATGATTAGAAGTGATGTTGTGACCGGTGTTATGAGTTTTAAAGAAATGGAAGCCATGATGTATAAAATTGAAGGCGAAGATTTATACTTAATTGGCACTAGTGAGCACTCAATGATGGGAAGATTTATTGGCCAAATGTTAAAAGAAGAAGAATTACCTTTAACTTTAACAAGTTATTCTCCATGCTTCCGAAAAGAAGGTGGATCTCATGGCTTAGAGGAAAGAGGCTTATATCGGGTTCATCAATTTGAAAAACAAGAAATGGTTGTTTTATGTAAAATGGAAGATGGTATGGACTGGTATAATAAAATGTGGAGTTATACTGTCGAGTTCTTTAGAAGTTTAGATGTTCCCGTAAGAACTCTTGAATGTTGTAGTGGCGATTTAGCTGATTTAAAAGTTAAATCTTGCGATGTAGAGGCTTGGAGTCCAAGACAACAAAAATATTTTGAAGTTGGTTCTTGTTCAATTTTAGGCGATGCGCAAACGAGAAGATTAGGTATTCGTTACAAAGGTAGTGAAGGAACTAAATATTTATGTTCTTTAAACAATACTGTAGTAGCAACCCCAAGAGGTTTGATTGCTCTACTTGAAAATAATTATCAAGAAGACGGTAGCGTCTTAATTCCAAAAGTTTTACAACCTTATATGGGTGGACAAGAGAAAATTGAAAAGAAATAAGTGCTTATAATAAAAAATATCTGTTTTTAAAAAAGAAGTATGTATAGATTATTTCATAAGTTGAAGAATTAATGAAAAATACTTCTTTTTTTGTTTCAACCAAATAAAACACAAATATTAAAAGTTTTTCCAATTCAGCAAAAAAACTTTATATTTCATAAATTTTATTATATAATATTAATTGAGAGGTGAAACAATATGTTAAAAAGAAGCTATTATTTAAATAAAATTAAGGATTTTTATCATGTAAACTCATTAATAAAAATTTTGTGCGGATTAAGAAGAAGTGGTAAATCTGTAATATTGCAACAAATAATAGAGGAGATTAAAAAAAGTGGTGTTAAAAATGATCATATAATATATATTAATTTTGAATCACTTGATTATGCTAATATAACAAATGCCATAGAATTAAATAATTATATTAAGAGTTTAGTCAAAGATAAAAATACTTACTATATATTTTTAGATGAAGTTCAAAAAGTAAAAGAATTTGAAAAAGCTATCAATTCTTTAAGAATAACAAATCAATTTAGTATTTTTATAACTGGTTCAAATAGCAAAATGACTTTTCTAGAATTATCAACTGATTTATCAGGCCGATATGTAAGTTTTAGAATTAATCCTTTATCATTTAAAGAAGCTGCCCTCATAACTAATACGAAACCAGAAAATTATTTTGATTTATTATTAGATATTTTTGAATGGGGAACTTTGCCTCAAAGATTTTCTTTTGAGAATAATGAATCAAAAGAAAATTATATAAGAGATGTTTATGATTCAATACTTCTTAAGGATGTTGTAGAAAGACTTGGAATATCAGATATTACATCATTTAATAAAATTCTTCAATATGTTTTAGAAACCGAAACAAGAGAATTTTCGGCAACAAATGTGTTAGATTATTTAGATAAAAATGGTAATAAAGTTGCCACAGATACATTATATAAATATTTAGAGGCCCTTTGTTCAACTTTTATTATTAATAGAGTCTATAGATATGATGTAAATGGAAAATCTGTGATGAAATCATTAAACAAGTTTTATGCTACAGATTTAGGAGTGAAAAAAATTAAAACTAATAGTAAAGAAATAAATTATTCCCAAGCATTTGAAAATTTAATATACAATGAATTAATAAAAAAAGGGTATGATGTTTATATTGGAAAAACTAAAGATGGAGAAATAGATTTTATAGCATCTAAAGATAAAAATATTAAATATATTCAAGCTTGCTATGATTTATCAAATGAAGAGACTAGAATTAGAGAATTTAATGCTTTTAATAGTATAAGGGATAATTATCCTAAATATGTAATTTCAACTAATAAAGAAGATTATTCTCAAGATGGAATTAAATGCCTTAACATATTTGATTTTTTAATGGATGATCAATTTTAATTCTTTGCTTTCATTGTAAAAAAGTGGCAAAAATGCCAAAAAAATACAACGTAATATCTAAGAGAAAAGGATTTATATATATGGAAAATATTGAAGAATTTTTAACTAAAAATCTTAATTATCATTCTCCCGGTTATGTTATTTTAACATACCAAAAAGGAGTAACTAAAAGTATAGTTAAAGGAAATAGGCAAGTTATTCCTGAAGTTTTAGAGTGCACTAAAGATACTCTTTACGATATTGCTTCTTTAACAAAAGTTTATACTGCCACATTAGTGTATATGGCTTATGAAGAGAATAGATTAGATATTAATGATGATGTTAAGAAAATAGATGATCGTTTTAAAAACTTAGATGGTGTAACTATTTTAGATTTACTTTCGCATAATTTAGAAATTTGGACGGATGGTTACTTAGGTAATGCTAAAACTAAGGAAGAATTTTTGCAAATTTTATTTTCCTCTTATGTTAAAAGGAAAGTACCTACTTATGTTGATACGCATTATATCATTTTAGGAGTTATTTTAGAAAAAATTTATCATAAAACTTTAGAGGAATTATATCAAGAAAAAATATTTGCTAAATTAAATTTAACTAAAACTACTGTGAATCCGAGTTTAGATAATGTGGCTTCCAATAATTATGAATATAAGGAAGACATCCAAATAGATTTAGTTTTGCCTGGTCTTATTCATGATCCGAAAGGAAGAGTCGCCAAGGACTTTGGTATTACAACAGGTCACGCTTCTATTTTTACAACGGGAGAGGAATTGTTAGAATTTTTAAAAACATTTTTGAATAATAAATTATTAAAAAAAGAAACTATTGATTTAATGCTTAAGCATGATAAGCGTAATTCTTATAATGAGTCTATTAAAGATAAAAAAGAAGAAGGAGAATATCTTAAAACTTATAATTATATGGGTATAAGATATCGTAATGTCATTGCATCTTTAAATGATGTTCCGGCTGAAGCAAGTGCTGATACGGTAGTTTTCAGTGGATTTACGGGTCCTTCTTTCTTAATCGATTTTGAAAGAAAAATTATTATTGTGGTAATGGCCAATGTGATGCATAATACCAAGTTAAGTCGGGAAGAACGAAAAAAGATTACCGATATGATAATAGCAAGGCTATATAATAATCTTTTAGATTAGGAAAATAGCCTTTTTAAAAGGATGTACTTTTTCCCTATATTTAGCATAGATTAAATTAGGGAGTGATAAATTTGTCTAATTTTAGAGAAATTGTAACTAAAGCTGTCATTGGTAAAGCCAAAAAAACGAGTGGTAATAAATTTACGATTACCCCAGAAGAAAGACCAAATACAGTTTTAGGATGTTGGGTAATAAATAATACATTTAATGGTTCTAATAATAACGGTAGTGTTTTAATTGATGGTTCATTTGATGTAAATGTTTGGTATTCTTATGATAATGATACGAAAACCGCGGTTAGTACCAAAAGATTTACTTATATGGATAAAATGAATGTTCCTCTTAAAAATGATACAGTTTTAGATAATAATTCAGAAATTATTGTAAGAAGTTTAAAACAACCAACAGTTACTAATGTCGATATTAACAATGGTAGTGTAGAATTAACGATTGAAAAAGAATTAGGTGTGGAAATCGTTGGTAATACCAAAGTTAAAATCTCAGTGGAAGATTTAGATGATGATTATGTGGAACTAATTGATGATGACTTAGATAAAGAAATAGATGAAGGTATAGAAGATATTAAAGAAGATTATTTAGATGCTGAAGTAGTAGATAAATAGTTGTCAACGAAAAAATATTGACACAATAAAGTAGTGATGTTATACTAGTAGTAATAAAAAAGGAGGCATTATAATGGCAGTTAAATTAAGATTAAAAAGAATGGGATCAAAGCAAAAACCTTTTTATCGTATTGTTGCGGCTGATTCACATTCACCAAGAGATGGACGTTTTATTGAAACATTAGGTACTTACGATCCACTTAAGGGTGCCGAAGTAGTTAAAATTGATGAAGAAAAAACTTTAAATTGGTTAAGTAATGGTGCGGAACCAACACCAACGGTAAGAAATATTTTATCAAGAGAAGGAATTATGGCAAAACATGCGGCATCTAAGAATAATTCTAAAAAGAAGTAGGTAGGCATTTATGAATGTTGTAGAGTTTGCCGAATATTTAGTAAAAAGTATTGTCGTTAATAAAGAACTTGTTAAAGTTTCTCTTTTTGAAGCTGATGATGACATAACTATTTTAGAAATTCTTGTTCCCGAAGCAGATATGGGAAGAGTAATTGGCAAGAATGGAAAAACATCTACATCTATAAGAACTTTAATTCAAGCCTATGCGGCAATTAATAAAATGCCAAAAGTAAAAATTAATATTGATTCTTTTTAAGAAATAGTATCTATTTCTTTTTTTCGATTTAGGGGAGGTTTATCATGATAAAAATTGCAGAAACATGTGGTACTTGTAAGGGAAGTACGAATGCTTTAAATTTAGTTTATGAAATATATGAAAAAGAAATCCAAAAAGAAAATCCAAAGACTATTTGTATTTATAAAGAAATCTTACATAATGAAAAAGTTATGGAAGAATTAAATGATTTAGGCATTGTGACTATTAATAGTTTAAAAGAAGTAGATAGTGATGATATTGTTATTTTAAGAGCTCATGGCGAAGGAAAAGACACATATGATTATTTAGATAGTCATCATATTGAATATTATGATGCTACTTGTCCTAAAGTTAAGAAAATTCATGAAGATGTTTTTCAAAAATATAATGAAGGTTATGAAATAATTATTGTGGGTAAAAAAGATCATCCCGAAATTATGGGTACTAATGGCTGGTGTCATAATGAAGCCATTATCATTGAAAGTGCTGCCGATTTAGTGAAAGTTACTAGTGATAAAAAGAAATATCTTACTTGTCAAACCACTATAAGTCCAGATTTTTTTCATGATATAGCGAAAAGATTACAAGATTTATATCCTGATATGGAAGTAAATGACGCTACTTGTAATGCGGTTAGAAAAATTCAAGAAAGTAGTTTAAATTTAGCTAAAGATGTAGATGTCATGTTTGTCATTGGAGGCGCTAACAGTAGTAATACTAAAGAGATATATGAGGAACTTTCTAAGAATATCCCTTGTTATAAATTTTCTGACATTAATGAATTTATAAATTTTATTTTAAGTAGTAGTGATATTACTTCTAAAACTAATATTGGTATTACAGGGGGTGCTTCTACTCCTATTAAAGAGATTTATAATTATAAATATTTATTAAGTTTTCTTTTATTTTATAAAGAAAAGTACCAAGAATTTAGAAGTCATCAACAAGAATTTAATGATGAGTTACTTAGTAATGATGATAATGATATAGTTAAAAAAATGATTACTATGTTTCAAGATTTAAACCAAGATGGTAAATATATAAGAGCTTCTTTAATTGCTTTAGGTTATTATTTAACAGGACACGATGATCATAATTATCTTGATTTAAGTTATGCTTACGAAATATTTCAAACCGCCATTTTAATTCATGATGATATTATTGATAATGCGAGAATGCGTAGAGGAAAAGAAACTATTCCGAGAAGAATATGTCATGAGTATTTAAATTTGGCAAGTGATAATGATTACCATAATGATGTTTTAAAACTAGCTAATTCCATCGCCATTTGTGCAGGTGATTTTGGACTTTTTGAAGCTAATAAAGTTTTAGTTAAAAAATATGGTTCTTTAAAATGTTTTGTCCCTCTTTTTACCTATTATAATGATATTATTATTAAAACTATTAAAGGAGAGACCATTGATGTATCTTTGCCTTTCTTAGGAAAATATGATTTAAAAGAAGTAAAAGAACAAGATATTTTAGATGTATATCATTTAAAAACTAGTTGGTATACCATTATTGGCCCTTTTATGTTGGGGTATATTTTAGGAGATTATAAACCCAATAAAGATTTAGAAAATGTTTTAAATAAAATTGGTTTATCTTTTCAAATTAAAGATGACCTTCTAGGAATATTTGCTCCATCAGAAGAAATAGGTAAATCTAATACTTCCGATATAGCTGAATTTAAACAAACCATTTTGTATTCTTATGTTATAAATACTCCTTATAAAGAAGATTTCTTAAAAATATATGGTAATCATGAAATAAGTAAAGATGATTTGGAAGAGGTTAGAGCTATTTTAAAGTTAAGTGGAGCTTATGATTATGCCAATGACTATTTAAGTGATTTATATGCAGAATCTCTAGATTTAATAGATGAACTCGAAATTGCAGAAATTGGCAAAGACATCTTGAAAGGTTTACTAATTTATATTAATATAAGAAATAAGTAAGGTAAGTATTATGAGAGCTAAAAAAATGAAAATTAAAAAGAAAGATTATCGTAAATTAAATAGAATTCTTGCATGTTTTTTCACCATTATCATTATTGGTTTAGTTTGCATCTTTATTATGGGCTTAATTCCGGAAAAAGACCAAAGTGCTTTAGAAACTTATAATGTTAATAATACCATTAAAGAATATATGCGCCTAGATAAGAGAACAGTTTATTTAGCTAATTTAGAAGAATTAACAATTAATTATGAAGGGGAAAAAATTTCTTTAAAAGATTATATTGCTCGTCATGATAATGATTTAGATAAAACAATGACGGATTTAGAAAACGCCTTAAATGAAAAAAGGACTTTAAAAGATGGTGGTACCATTATCTATGAAGTAAAGGATAAAGATGTGCTTAATAAAGATATCACTATAATTAAATGTCATACTGAAGATGGTAATGAAGATATTTATTTTGGTAAAAATATGAATCCTACTAATGCTTTTAAAAATGGAGCTTGTGGCAAAAATTATTTTGAAGAAGTTTCTTTTACGAGAGTTTATACTTTAAAAAATATTAAAGATTTAGGATTTAAAGAAGCGGAGATTTATAATCCTGACACTAAAAAATCGGAAATGAAGAGAAGTCATTATTATGAACTTACTATTGAAGATAATGATAAAGAAGTAAAAATTGAAAGAGCCATGGATGATGAAAGCATTAAGGCTTTAATTAAAGGAGAAAAATATACTTTTTATTTTCAAAATAAATATGGGGAACTTATCAAAGATGAAATGGAAGATATTTTTGATAAATGTACTTTAGAAAAAATAGTCTTATTAGCAGATTAGATTTATGTCAACAAAAAATAAAAAATTGATTATTATTAAATAAAAAAATGATATAATTTAAGAGTGAGATGTATGAAGAAGATAAATTTGTTTTTAATATTTTTTATCAGTTTTATTTATTTAGAAATTATTTATAAAGTATTTATTGGTAATCCTTTATTTCGATTATCATTTGTTAATATGTTATTATTTTTAATTCCTTTAGCCTTACTTTTAAGTATTTTAACTAATTTATGTAAAAATAAAACCATTAATAAAGTTATCTTTTTTAGTATTTTATCCCTTATCACAATTTGGTTTTGCGCCCAATATGTTGTTAAGAGTTATTTTGATTTTTATATCTCCTTATCAACTTTTCAAGTAGCTGATCAAGTAACCGATTTTATGGGTAAAGCAGTGGTAGAAACTTTAAGAAGAATACCTTTACTTATTTTCTTCTTTGTTCCTTTAGTTTTAAGTATAATCTTTAATAAACATTTTTATTTTAAACAAAACAGTTTAAAAAACAGCTTGGTCTTATTATGTATGTCTTTAGGTTTTTATGGCCTTTATCTATTAGGCCTTAATCTAAATAAAAAAGCCACTTATTCTCCTTATAATTTATATTATAAAGTAAATGATGTTTCTTTAAGTGTCGAAAATTTTGGTATTTTAAATACTTTCTGTATTGATACGAAAAGAGCTATCTTTGGTTTTGAAGAAAAATTAATTGAAGTTGATAATCCTTTATCTAATGATAAAGAAGATAATGATAAGCCTAAAGTTTATGATTATAATAATTTAGATATTGATTTTGCTAGTTTAGTAGCAAATGAATCTAATAGTACTATTAAAAGTATGCATGAATATTTTCAAAATGATACCGGTACTTTACAAAATGAATATACTGGATTCTTTAAAGATAAAAATTTAATTTTATTTATGGCAGAATCCTTTAACGAAATTGCGGTTAAAAAGGAAATAACGCCAACTTTAGTTAAACTTGTTAACAGTGGTTTTGTCTTTGAAGATTTTTATACACCAACTATTTATAGTACCATTGGTGGAGAATTCCAAGAATTAACTGGTTTATATGCTTCAGGCACCGATATTTTAGGAAAATTTAGAAGTGGTAATATTACTTTCCCTCAAGGACTTGCCACTAAATTTAAAGAAGCTGGTTATAGCACATTTGCTTATCATAACAATAGTGCATCTTTCCAAAACCGGGATAAATATTTAAAGAGTTTAGGCTTTGATAATTTTAAAGCCTGTAATACGGGATTAGAAAAAGTCATCAATTGTAATATTTGGCCAAGAAGTGATTTAGAAATGATTAATGCCACCGTAGATGAATATGTTAATCAAGATAAATTTATGGTTTTCTATGCTTCTAACTCTGGTCATTCAAATTATGATGGCTTTAATTCTAATCAAATGGCGAAGAAAAATAAAGATGAATATCTTGCTAGTGGCTTAAATTATTCCGAAAGAGTAGCTACTTATCTTGCTGCTCAAATGGAACTTGATAAAGCCTTAGAATCATTAATTAATAAATTACAAGAAGCTGGTAGATTAGATGATACTGTTATCGCTTTAGTTGGTGATCACTATCCATATGATTTATATATGAATGAAGTAAATGAAATGGCTGATTATGAAAAAGATGATGTAGTTGAAGTCAACCATAGTAATTTTATCCTTTGGAATAATAAAATGGATCCGATTAAAATTACTAAAGTGGGTAGTCAAATAGATGTTATGCCAACCCTTTATAATGCTTTTGGTATTAATTATGATTCAAGATTATTTATTGGTAAAGATATATTAAGTACCGAAGGAGGATTAGCGATGTTTGCTAATAAATCTTGGGTATCTGATAAAGGCACTTATTTTGCTTCCAGTGGTAAATTTGTTCCTAAAGATGGTGTCGAAGTCGATGAAGACTATGTTAAAACAATGAATAAAATTGTTTTAAATAAAATAAACATGAGTAGTAAAATAATATCAAATAATTACTATAGTAAAGTATTTAAATAGATATGATTATTTTGAATGAACCTAAATCATAGATGATGAATTAGGTTTTTTTCATGCAAAAATTGACTCACAATTATCAACAAAATAAAATTCAAAACTTGACACCGGGGGGGGGTGTTATATAATAAACATATAAGATAAGAAGAATAGAAGTATTTATGTAGTTGTTAACATAAATTATTTTTAGTTGCTATCTGTATTCGGTATTATAAACACAAAGGAATGATTAAATGAAACTAAAGGAAAATAAAATATTTATATTTATTATATTAGTATTAGGGATAGGATGTTTAATCAAAGTAGTATCTAAAGATTCTTATGCTTATTATAGTGGTAGTCATGAAATTCCTATATTAAGTACTAAAATAGGTAACTTTGCTAAAAGTAGTGGAGAAGGACTACCTAGTAAAGTAGCAGGAGCAGATTTAAGTGTTCAAATATATTTACAAGATCGTTTTGATAGTAAAAAATATAATTTATCAACTAATATGCCAGTTTATGGTTATCATTTAAATGAAGAAATGAGTAATTGTACCCCATCTAAAGAAGAGTTAACTTATTCTAATTATAGTTTAGAAGATGGAGTAATAAAATTTACAGTTCAAGATGAGGGTGGAAAACTTGGGCCAAAACAAATAGCGTGTCATATCTACTATGATAAAGATAAAGATTCTGATATAGCAGTTTATGTATTAGTTCAAGATGAAGATTTTGGACTTAGAGAATACGATGGAAAACATTATCGCTTTGTTAAAAGTATTGTCAATTTAACTGGTTATTCATATTATAAAGCCGAATGTAGTAATCCTGACGGAGCAACAATAACTGGTTATAATGATGGTAAATTTAGTTTTACGTCAGGCGGTCCTAATACTTGTTATGCTTATTTTGATAAAGAAAGTGAGGAATAAAAAAATGAAGAAAGTTATAATAAAAAGTATATTGATATTATTAATCATATTAGAAGGGACATTTTTAATATTACCAAATAATAAATTTATTAATAAAGTAGAAAAAGTATCATATGAAAATAATAATATTGATACTAAAAAGGCAATTTCCTATTTGATAGGTGATGAAAATGGAGGATATACTGAAGCAACAGATAGAACAACATGGCCAAATAAAAATGAATATAAATATATAAAATCAATATGTTATGATGGAGATGGGAATGAAATAAAAGCTTCAGAAGTAATAACATTTGATAATAGTGAAAATAAAACAATGGTAAATACAGCAACAACACTATATTGTTATATGTATTTTTTGCCAACATCATTAATGATAAGTCCATCAAAATTAACAGGTGCAAAATTAGAAACAAGTGATGAAGCAAACGCAAGAAATAGTTTAGATGACTTAAGAAGATTCATTGGAACATATGAAGAAGTAAAAGATAATTTTATCTGTTTTGGAACAATAGATAAAGAAGAATGTAAAAACAATATGGATCTCTATATGTATCGAATAATAGGAGTAGATACAGAAGGAAGACTAAAAATAATCAAAGCAACAACATTAGTCCAAGGAAGTAGCGTCGCTTCCTTTCCATGGAACTATAATATAAACTCTGATGTAACCTGGCCGGATGCTGATTTATATAAAAGATTAAATGGAACTTCATCATCAAATATATTCATAGGGAATGAAAAATATAGTTATATGCAAGACACAGCATGGACGGACTTAATATCACCGATAACATATTACATAGGAGATTCAAACTTGAAAAGTAACCCGACATTATTTAACAATGAAAGAAGTAATTCATTAACAAATGGAGGCAAGATAGGATTAATGTATGCAAGTGACTATTTATATGCTGATTCAAATGACAGAAATGGGGAAGTTGGTTATTACGAAAATTGGTTAACCATATCACACGGTTTAAATGGTGCAACCAATACGCCATCAGGAACAATTAACCCAAACAGGGGTTATGAATGGACCATGATTAGGTACGGTCCTTTGGACGGTCCTCAACCCTTGGAGTTTGTACTTCGTGTTTGGTTTGTGCAAGGTGATGGTTTCGTTGGCACGAGTAGCGAATACTACTACTCCGCTTACGTTCGTCCAGTTTTCTTTCTTGAGCCCAATGTGATGCTTTATACCGGTATGTTTCCTTATAATATGGAAGATATAGGTACGATTGATAATCCATATATTATCTATGATTGATGATATCATTTTATTATTGCCATATATAAATGGTATATAATCTTTCTCATTTCATTTGAATTTAAAAAATTAAATAAACTATGAATTACTATTATTTTAGTTTATAATAATTATAGGTAATCTTGATATTAAAGTGAGGTATGGTAAGAGCGGCAGCAATTACAATGCGCGGATTGTGAATAATAACGGGACTGTGAACAACAACAATTTGAACAATACGTGGGCGGTTCGTCCAGACTTCTATAACTTGAATGATAGTATGATTAAGGTTATACTTTAGGGAAGATAGAAGACAAAGATTATCTAGGATGCATATCCAAAATAAAAACAGAGATGGTATGTTTTACGAAACAGCCTATAAACTCTGTTATTTTTTTGTCGAATTTTGTCGAAAAATTAGAAGTTTTGACAACGTTTGTCGAAAGTGTTGAAATTGGTTTTAAATTGGGTTATTATCATTCCTCGAAAGCGGGTTTTGGTTGATTATATTAATTTAAAAAAGTTTTCCTTTATGTCAAATTATCCTGTTTCTAATGACATGCCTACCCATTTCTTAGGTTATTAAAAACCTTCTCAAACTAATCCCGCTTTCCAATTATTTGATTTTATGTTAAAATACCACAAGGGAAGTGATAATATGCATCTACCAGATTTAAATGTTGCGAAAGATCGAACAAGTAAAGAAAATGTTTATTTAGATTTAAATGAAAACTATCAAAAAGTTTTTAAAGAGAAAAAATATTTCTTAAGAACTTATGGATGCCAAATGAATGTCCATGATAGTGAAGCAATTAGAAGTTATTTAGAAGCTTTAGGTTTTACTAATACGGAAAAATTAGAAGAAGCTAATGTTGTTGTTTTAAATACTTGTGCGATTAGAGAAAATGCTCGTGATAAAGTAGTGGGCTTTTTAGGAAAATGCCATTATCTCAAGAAAAATAGAGATGACTTTAAAATTGTTTTAGCGGGGTGCATGAGTGAACAACCAGATTTTATTGAAAGTATTTTAGCAAAACATAAATATATAGATATTGTTATTGGAACTCATAATATTCATGAACTTCCGAAATTACTTTTAGAAAATTTTTCGAAACAAACTATTGAAGTTTATTCTAATAGTGATGAAATCATTGAAGGAATGCATTATGAAAGAGATTCCAAATATACAGCTTGGGTTAATATAATGTATGGCTGTGATAAATTTTGTACTTATTGTATAGTGCCTTATACGAGAGGAAGAGAAAGAAGTAGAAAATTAGAAAGCATTATTAAAGAAGTAGAAGAATTAAAAGAAAAAGGTTATTTAGAAGTTACTTTACTTGGTCAAAATGTTAATGCCTATGGTCAAGATATTGGAGAAACTTTTAGTCATCTTTTAGAGTGTGTTGCGAAAACAGGCATTAAAAGAGTGCGATTTGTAACTAGTCATCCTTGGAATTTTACGGATAGTATGTTAAAGGTTATTTCAGAGTATGATAATATTATGCCTTATATTCATTTACCACTTCAATCCGGTAGTGATAAAATCTTAAAAAGAATGAATCGGAGATATACTAAAGAAGAATATCTAACTTTATTTAGAAAAATGAAAGAAATGATTCCTAATGTGGCCATTACAACTGATATAATCGTGGGATTTCCTGGGGAAACAAAAGAAGACTTTGAAGAAACTTTAGATGTGGTTAGAACTTGTGAATTTGATGGTGCCTATACATTTATTTTCTCGCCTAGAGTAGGGACTCCGGCTGCTTTAATGGAAGATAAAACACCAATAGAGGAAAAAGAGGAAAGACTCCAAGAACTTAATAATTTAGTTAATTATTATTCTAATAAAAGTAATCAAAAATTATTAGGAAAAGAAGTTGAAGTTTTAATTTTAGGAGAGAGTGAAAAAGATGCAAGCAAAGTCTATGGCTATACAGATACCATGAAATTAGTTAATGTTTCCGGTCCTAAAGATATTATTGGTAAAATCGTTTCGGTTAAAATAACCGATGCTAAAAGTTTTAGTTTAGATGGCGAATATGTAAAAGAAAAGATAGAGGCTTAATCTATCTTTTTAAAATCTTAGAAACTTGGCTAGGTTCTTCAATTATTAAAGAAGAAGCATTAAAGTTATAGCCAAGATTTTCTTTTCCCTCGTGTTTTATTTGATCGTCTTCTCTTTTTAAAAATCTTAAATAGTCTTCAAAAGTGTAAGGAGTTTGAAAAGAATAATCGTTAGTTTTTTCATAATAGTTGATATTTCGAAAAGATAAAGTAAAGCCATCAAGATAACATTTTAAGCTTTCTTTAGTTACTTTTATAAAACCATTTTTTAAAAGAGTTTCGGCAACTTTTTTCCTTTGGGGATCCATATACATAAATATTCCCGGGTCACATCCTGATAGACCGATTAATCCTATACGGCTTAAAATATTTCTTTGCCACAAGAAAAATTGGGAATAAGTAACATCAATAATTTAATGCTCTTCGTCTAAAGTAGCCCAGACAAAATAATGAAAGCCATTCCCATTATAAATTTGTTTATCTTCATTATAACCCGCTTCAATTTTTACTATCTTGGCATCAATATTTAGGGCTAAACAAAGCCTATAGACAAACGTTGCAGATTCAAAACAGTAATTAGTTAGATTCATTTTTTTAAATTCGCTATCAGTATAAATATCTTGGATTGACGCTAATTCATTGCGCCCTTGCATAACAATAGCATAAAGTTTAAATTCCGGATCATTGTAACTTAAGAGTTTTGGATTATTAAGATATTGAAAGTTAGGTGCAACCGGAGAAATAGAATGATAATTTAAAAATTTTAGTTCAAAAAATATAATATTATTATACATTAAAGTATAAAAAAATTTATGTTCCACGGGATTTTTACCTAATTTTGAAATAATTTGGTGATGATAGTTATAAAATTCTTTGAAAATTTGAATAGTATTGGCTAGAGAAGCAGAATTTTCTAGTTTAATCTGAAATTCTTTGATTTTTTGATTATAAAGAAGTTTTAATTTATCTAATTTTAATTTATCCATTATAAACTCTCCCAGTGCTTTATATTCTAACACTAGGTCTTAAAAATGAAAATATGTAAATTAACACTTTTAGACAATAAAGGTTACAGTTTGCCATAAAATTTATAATATAGTATAATAATATTGCCAAAGAGGTGAATATTTTGAATAAAATAAAGAAAGTTTGGATGGAGAATAAAATATTACTAGTTTTAGCCATTATTTTAGTTATTTGTTTAGCTATTTTTATTGGGGTATCTGTAACTTATTTTTATGGCTCTAGTAGTGATAAATATGGAACTCGTTTAGATGCGACAAAAAATGTGCCTTTAAAAGATGAACTATTTAATGATATTAAAACAGAACTTACTAAAAGTGAAAGTGTTGCTAAAGTAGAAACGAATTTAAAGGGAAATATTGTTTATATCAATATTAATTTTGTTAGTGGTACTGATGTGGAGGCTGCTAAAAAGGTGGCTGATGTTGTTCCAACATTATTTAATGATGATGAATTAGCCGTTTATGATTTACAATTTACTATTAAAAGTGAAGGTGATAATAATTTTACTTTAATGGGAGCGCGTAATTCTAATGGTAGTGGCTTAATTGTATGGAATAATAATAAAGTTCAAGAAGGATAATATTTATGAAAAAGAAAAAATGGTTAATAATAATTCCTCTCGTTATTATCATTTTAATACTTGGAGGAACGATTATTTGGCAAACTCTTAGTAATGAAAGTAATTTAACAAGTGAAGAAAGAACCTGGATTAATAATAGTATTAATAATGTTCAAAATGTTTATGTGGTTAAAGATGAAAATATTTTTAGTAAAGGTGACCATGGCGTTTTCTATACTTTCTTAGATGATTTCTCTAATGAGTATGGGATAAACATTAATGTTGTTAATAGTGAAGTAGGAGCTACAGGAGCTGGGGTAAGTTTAAACTATACTCATGAAGAAGCCGAAAATGCGAAAGTTTTTGCCACTGATCATTATGTTTTACTAAGTAAAAATAATGAATATTTTAATCAAAATAGTGATTTAAAAGGTCTTACTATTGGGGTCTTAAATGTTGATAAAGATTTTATTAATAGTTATTTAAAAGATGAAAATGTAACCTTGAATGGTTATGAAACTATTGATGATTTAATTAAAAGTATGGATGGTAAAGAGACATATATAATTCTACCGAGAATGAAATATTTAGACCAAATACTTTCTCATAATTTTAATATGGTTTATCATTTGAGTGATGTTAATAATTATTATGCCTTAACAGGTATTGGAGATATCTTTAGTAGTATATTAGAGAAATATTATTTGAGATGGCAAGATAATATTGATAAATTAATTAAAGAAGAAGAGTTTAAAATATTTACTAATTCTTTAAATATTAGTGATCCTGATATTGATAAATTATTAAGCGTTAATTATAATTATGCTTTTATTAATAATAGTCCTTATGAAGTTATCATGAGTGGTAATTATGGGGGCATAGTAGCGGAATATTTACAAGAATTTAGTGAATTTTCGGGAATATTCTTTAATGTAACGAAGTATAGTAATTCCAATAAATTAGTTCGGGCAATTAATCGGGATAAAGTAGATATTTACTTTGATTTTAACCAAGATTTTAATACTAATTATGATAGTACTTCTAATGGTATTACGAGTAGTCTTTCTATTATTTCGCATTATAATAATTTAAAAGGAATTAATTCTCTTTATAGTTTACAAGGGGAAACTGTTTATGTGGAAAGTGGTAGTAATTTAGAAAATTATTTAAAGAGTATTGGCAATATTAATATTAAAAATTATCATAATAATGCTGAATTATTTGCTTTAAATAAAGAAAATGCAATTATTGTGATGGATACTTATATTTATAATTATTACAGAAATAATAAACTAAATAATTATGTTAGTCGTTTTGAAACATTCATTAATGATAAATATGATTTTAAAATCAAAGCTGGTAATGATGTTTTAAAGAATTTATTAGATAAATATATAAATTATCTAGATCCAAGCACTACGATTAGTAATGGTATTAATAGTCATACTAAAACGGTTTATCATGGTAGTATTTTAAATAATATTGCGGTTTACTTTATTTTTAGTATTATTTTAGTATTAGTGATGGGTCTAGTTATTTATCGTAATAGTAAAAAGATAAGAATTGCTCATCGTCTTAAAAAAGATGATAAGATTCGTTTTATTGATGAACTTACTTGTTTAAAAAATCGTGCTTACTTAAGTGATTTTATGAAAACTTGGAGTAATAATACGATTTATCCGCAAGCTATTATTGTAGTAGATTTAAATAGATTACAAGAGATAAATGATAAATATGGGGTGTTAGAAGGAGATAAACAAATTCAAGCAGCGGCGAATGCTTTAATTAAAACCCAACTTGATAATAGTGAACTTATGCGGAGTGATGGTAATGAATTTGTCGTTTACACTGTCGGTTATTCGCAAAAACAAATTATTAATTATATCCATAAATTAAATAAAGAGTTAAGTAAACTTCCTTATAATTATGGGGCTGAATTTGGTTATAGTTTTATCTTAAATAATTTAAAAACGATTGAAGATGCTTTAACGGAAGCAACCATGGATATGAAAAATAAAAAGGCTAGTGGTAAAGATGAAAAGTAAACTAACCATGGCGAAAACAAAAATTAAAGATTTTTTCCGGAATTTTAAAAAAGTCTTAAGAAGAAGTGATATGGTTGTTTTACCAGGTAACTTAGCTTTCTTCTTAGTCTTAGCCGTTATCCCATCTTTAGGTTTAATTTCTTATGCGGCTTCGGTTTTAAATTTATCAGTCGATTTTCTCTATGATTTTATTGCTAATTCATTTTCCAAAGAAATGGCCAATTTAATCTTGGGAGTTAATTTAAGTAATAATGCCGGCATGCATTTCTTCATTACAGTTATCATTGGTTTATATATCGCTTCCAATGGTGCTGACTCTATAATTACGGCGAGCAATACGATTTATGGCATTGAAAATAAAAGTTGGCTTAAAAGAAGACTCAAAGCTTTTGGCCTAACTTTTCTTATTGTCTTACTTTTAATATTCATGTTAATCGTTCCGGTATTCGGTAATTTAATTATTGAATTTGTTAAAGAAGTAAATATCAATGCGAGTATAACAGCGAAAGTAGTGCAAATATTTGATTTAATTAAAGGTCCAATATCTTGGCTAATTATGTTTGTTATTATCAGAATTATTTATGCCATTGCGCCTGACCGGAAACATAAAAATCGAGTTCTTAATTATGGAGCCTTATTTACAACTTTTGGTTGGGTAATTGTAACAATGATTTATTCTAATTACGTTACTAATTATGCCGAGTATCAAGCATTATATGGAGGACTTGCCTCAATTGTGGCCTTAATGATTTGGTTTTATATCTTATCTTATATCTTCACGATTGGCATTGCCTTAAATAGTCAAAAAGATGATGAAAATTTGTTAAAAACTGGTACCATAAAAAAATATAAGAAGTAAATAATAAAAATATGTACACGGGTATTACTTAGTACATATTTTATTTTGATATCAATCTAGTATTTTTTACTAACGATATTGAAGAGTAATACTTGAAAGAAACCGATGTGGGTTTCTTTTTTGAAGTTTTAAGTGAAATTTTTATGAAATTAGCACTCGAGGGTTGCAATTGCTAAAATTAGTGCTATAATTATAAATGTAAAGGACATAAATTCAGTTCTTTATGGGTATTATAATTATATGATTAGAAAAAAGGAGATGATATTATATGATGATGATACCAAGAAGAAATAGTTATGATTTATGGGAGGAATTATTTAAAGATCCATTCTTTGGACCAAGTGAAAACAAAGTAATGCGTACTGATATCAAAGAAAATAAACATGATTATAACATTATTATGGATTTACCTGGTTATGATAAAGAAGATATCAAAGTTGATATTGAGAATGGTTATTTAAATATTTCAGCCACCATGAACAAAAGTAATGATGAAACTGAAAAAGGTAAGTTTGTAAGACGCGAAAGATATTTTGGTGAATGTTCTCGTAGCTTCTATATTGGAGAAGATATTAAAGAAGAAGATATTAAAGCATCTTTCAAAAATGGTACTTTGACATTAGTTGTCCCTAAGGTTGAAGAAACTAAAGAAATTTCGTCAAAAAAATATATAGATATTGATTAATTAGAAGCACTTTTCAGTGCTTTTAAATTTATCGAAACATAAAATTAACTAGGGTGTTAGTTTTATGTTTTTTAATTTAATAAATATTATTAAAGGAATGTTATTTTTTACGGGGAGTTATGGCAATAATGTTTTTCCCCCACCATTATCTTCTGAAGAAGAAGAGAAATATGTCGATTTAATGCTTAAAGGGGATAGTAATGCCCGAAATATTTTAATCGAGCGGAATTTAAGATTAGTTGCCCACATTGTCAAAAAGTTTGATAGCAAAAGTGCCGATACTGATGATTTAATAAGTATTGGGACCATTGGCCTAATCAAGGGCATTGATACTTATAAAAAAACTCCCAAAGTAAAAATAACGACATATGCGGCAAGATGTATTCAAAACGAGATTTTAATGTATTATCGGAGTAATAAGAAAAATCAATTTACGGTATCTTTAAATGATTCCATTGGTTATGATAAAGAAGGCAATGAAATCAATTTAGCTGATCTTTTAGAAGATAAAAAAGAAGATATTTTAGACACTATTGAAATAAAAGATAATATTGCTCTTTTAAATAAATATTTAAATAAATTAAGTAAAAGAGAAAAAGAAATTATTATTAAAAGATATGGTTTAAATAATGAACGAGATTTAACCCAAAAAGAAATAGCCAAAATGATGGGGATATCGAGAAGTTATGTTTCAAGAATTGAAAAGAGGGCTTTAACCAAAATTTTAAGAGAATTTATCAAAAACAAAAATAATTTGTAAAAGATTAGGGATGCAAAACCCCTTTTTTTTCGTTATAATATTAATTAGGTGGTATATTTTGAAAAAGGTAGTTTTAGTCGATGGGAATAATTTATTGTTTCGCTCTTATTATGCAACCGCTTATTCCGGTTCTATTTTAAGAAATAGTAAAGGATTTCCAACGAATGCTTTGTATGGGTTTGTGGGAATGATTAATAAAATAATAACCGAAGAAGATCCTGAATATATGGTGGTAGCTTTTGATATTGGCAAGAACTTTCGAAAAGAAAAATATGATTTTTATAAAGAAGGAAGAAATGCCACACCAGATGAATTAAAGATGCAAATGCCCGCGGCGAGAAAAATATTAGAGGCGATGGGTATTGCTTATCGCGAACTGGCACCATATGAGGCTGATGATATTATTGGCTCGATAGTCAAAAAAGCGGAAGAAGACCCGCAATATTACTCTTTAATCGTTTCTAGTGATAAAGATTTACTCCAATTAATTAGTTTTGAAACAGATATTAAACTTTTAAAACAAACGGGTTTTATTCGTTATAATGAAGATTCTTTTAAAAAAGATTATGGCATTGATCCGATTAAAATCATTGATTTAAAATCTTTAATGGGAGATGCTTCCGATAATATTCCAGGAGTTAAAGGAATTGGCGAAAAGACAGCTTTAAAACTTTTACAAGAATATGGCTCTTTAGATGGTATTTATGAAAACATTGAGAATATTAAGGGTAAAACCCAAGAAAAATTAATCGCCGATAAAGATAATGCTTATATGAGTTATGAACTGGCTACAATCTATAGAGATGTACCTTTAGATATTAATTTTGAAGATTTTAAATATAATGGCTCTGATGTTATTGAACTAAAAAAAGTTTATGAAGAATTAGAATTTTATTCCATGCTTAAAAATATGCCTGAAAAAAAAGAAAAACCGAAGGAAAACAAATATATTGTTTTAGATAGTCTTGATAATTTAGAACTAGATTCCGAAGTTGCTTTTTACTTAGAGGTTAGTGATTTAAATTATCACAAGGGTGAGGCCGTTGCTTTAAGTATCACGGATAAAAATAATACTTATTATATTCCCAAACACTTGGCTAAAGAGGCTTTACTAAAATTAAAGGATAAAAAAGTATTAACTTATGATTTAAAAAAAGCTTTAGTTATTACAAAAGAAGATATTCCTTGTGATTTTGATTTAATGGTCGCATCTTACTTAGTGGATTATCCCGCCAGTGAAGATATTTCTAAATTAATGGCTAGCTTAAATGAAAATATCATTTCTTATGAAACTTTAAATAAAACTGATTTTGAAACAATTAAAGATGTTATTACTTTAAAGAGCAAATTTATTTTTAACTATAGTCCTAAAATAAAAGAAATGTTAAAAGAAGATGGCCAAGAAGATATTTTTAATAATATTGAAATGCCTTTAATTCGTGTTTTAGCTTCTATGGAAGAAAACGGCTTTAAGTTTGAAGAAAGTGCTTTAGAAGAAATGCGAAAAGAAGTTATTCATAATATTGAAATTGTAAGCAACGATATCTATGATTTAAGTGGCGAAAAATTTAACATTTCGAGCCCTAAACAATTAGGAGATATTTTATTTGAAAAACTCCAAATTGGCAAAAGCAAAAAAATGAACCGCGGTTATAAAACCGATATTAAAACATTGCAAAAATATGTCGATGTTCATCCAATAGTTAATAAAGTCTTTGAATATCGGAATTTAACTAAATTATTAAGTACTTATATCGAAGGACTTCCGGAATATGTCTTACCTGATGGCAAGATTCACACTATCTTTAATCAAACTTTAACCAGAACGGGAAGACTTTCCTCTATGGAACCCAATTTACAAAATATTCCGGCAAGAGAAGAGTATGGTAAAAAAGTAAGAACGGCTTTTGTTCCTACTAATGATTTGATTTTAAGTGCTGATTACTCGCAAATCGAACTTCGCATTTTGGCTCATATCTCTGAGTGTCAAGAATTGATCGATGCCTTTAATAATGATGAAGATATTCATACTAAAGTGGCGGCGGATATTCATGGTATTCCTGAAAGTGAAGTTACTAAACATATGCGAAGCATGGCGAAAGCCGTTATCTTTGGTATAGTCTATGGTATAAGTGGTTTTGGCCTAGGCGAAAACTTAAATATTTCTAGGACGGAAGCAAATAAATTTATTGAAAAATATTATGAGCTTTATCCGGGAGTTAAAAATTATATGACTAATATTGTGGCTTATGCCCATGAGCATGGCTATGTTAAAACGATGTTTGGCCGGATGCGCAAAATAAATGAATTAAAAGATAGTAATTTCCGAACGAGAGCCATGGGCGAAAGAATGGCTATGAATACCCCTATTCAAGGTTCTAGTGCCGATATTATGAAAATGGCAATGATTAAAGTCGCTAATAAAATTAAAGAAAATAATTTAAAGAGTAAATTAATTCTCCAAGTGCATGACGAAATAATAATTGATGCTATAGAAGAAGAGGTACCAAAATTAAAAGAAATATTATTTGCCGAAATGGAGAACGTTGTAAAATTAAGTGTACCATTAAAAATTGATATTAACACCGGTATTAATTGGTATGATGCTAAATAGATTAGAGAGAATTTCTAATCTATTTTTATAAGGAATAATTTAAAAAAATAAAAAAGGACCGACCGCAGCACAGAGTATAAAATACCCTACACGCGCCACGACCGGTCCTTTTCTAATTTCATTTTATTATTTCAATAATCTGATGTCAACAAAAACATGCGGACATTATTGCAAAAAGTCAAAAAATATTAGCAAATTACCAAATTTGTTACCAATTATATAAGAATTGGCAAAAAAGTTTTAATTTTTATAAAAACTTTCTTTAAAAAAAGGAAATCAAAGCATATGTGACGAATAATAATAGTGAAGGGAGAAAAAACAGCAAAGTTTTTAAAATATTATTATGGTCAAAGTTAAAGAAAGAAATTATGAAGATATCACAAATCTATATTCCAAAAATTTAAAATTAAATAAGGGCAAAGTATATGATGCTAAATATTATGAACATCATGGTAAGAAATATTATGTTGATGGTAAAAAAGTAGTTTTAGATTATACTTCTAAAGAAAAAGAAGTGGGAATATTTTTATCACGATTACTTGGAAAAGATATTTATATGCTTCCCAAAGTAAATTATCCTAAAAATATTCAAACTTCCGATTACATGGTAAAAGATACTAATGAAAAATGGGATTTAAAAGAAATAAAAGGAAGAGGTAAAAGAAATATAGATGATAAGTTAAAAGTAAACAGAGAACAAGCTAATAATTTTATAATAGATAATTCTAAGCAAAGAATTAGGAATAATGATTTAATTAAGCAAGTAGAAAAAATATATGATAATCCTATTAGAAGAAAATGGATAAGGAAAATAATATTAATAGATAAAAATAAATTAATAAAAGCATATAAAAGAAAATAAAAAGGGCCGACCGCAGCCCCGGATATAAAATATATCCTACATGCGCCACGATAGGCCCTTTTCTAATTACAATTTTATTATTTCAATAATTTAATGTCAACAAAAATATGCGGACATTAAACAATATGTTTTATATGTGTTAATTAAAAAAATAAATTCTCGATATAAAGAAAAAGGATCGACCGCAGCCCAGAGTATAAGATATACCCTACACGCGCCACGACCGGCCCTTTTCTAATTTCATTTTATTATTTCAATAATTCAATGTCAACAAAAATATGCGGACATTATAAAAATGGTATAAACTAACTTTAAACAAATCTTTAATCGTGATAAAATAAAGGGGAAGGTGATGATATGCCAGAACTAGCCGAAGTAGAAACTGTTAGAAATACTTTAAAGAAAAGAATTTTGCATAAAAAAATAGTTAGTGTAAATATAATTTATGGTAAGATTATTGAAAATGATTTAGATGAATTTAAAAAAATTTTAATTAATAATGAATTTATTGATATTTTAAGAAAGGGTAAATGGCTTATTTTTGAACTTAATAATTATTATTTATTAAGTCATTTAAGAATGGAAGGCAAATATTTTATTAAAAATAGTGATGAAGAGATTGTCAAACATGAACATATTATTATTTCTTTTGCTGATGGTACCGATTTAAGATATCATGATACTCGTAAATTTGGTCGGATGAAATTAATTAAAAAAGAAGATTTAGAAACGACTATAGAAATTGCGAAACAAGGTAAAGAACCTTTAGATGATACTTTAACGAGTTCTTATCTACTTGAAAAATTTAAAGGTAAAAAATTACCGATAAAATCAGTTTTATTAGATCAAGAAATCATTAGTGGTCTAGGTAACATTTATGCTAATGAAGTTTTATTTGCATCAGGAATAGACCCTTTAAGAAGTGCTTCATCCATAACGAAAGACGATTGTGAAAAAATTATTTCTTCTTCTAAAAAAATTATTAAAAAAGCGATTGAAATGGGTGGTACTACAATTAAAAGCTATACTTCTAGCTTAGGGGTAACAGGTCACTACCAAGACTATTTATGTGTTCATAAAAAGGAAGGAGAGGCTTGTCCTAAATGTGGCAATCCTATCAAAAAGATTAAAATTGGAGGCCGTAGTACTTACTTTTGTGAACATTGCCAAAAATAAAGGAGAATTTTAATGGACAAAATAATCAAAAATGTTTTACAAAAAATAATTGATGCCAACTACGAAGCTTATGTTGTTGGTGGTTTTGTTCGTGATTATCTTTTAGGTATTAAATCAACTGATGTGGATATTTGTACTAATGCTTTACCTAAAGATTTACATAAATTATTTCCAACCAATAATAATTCTAATGATTATGGTGGTTTTAATTTAAAAATTAAAAATTATAATATTGATATTACCACTTATCGTAAAGAACTTACTTATGAAGGAAGAAAACCTACCGAAATAGTTTATTTAAACGACTTAAAAGAAGATTTGTTAAGACGAGATTTTACTATTAATGCGGTTTGTATGGATGTCGATGAAAAAATAATTGATTATTTAAATGGAGTATCAGATATTACTAAACATGTCATTAAAATAATTGGTAATCCTTTAGGGAAAATAAAAGAAGATCCTTTAAGAATTTTAAGAGCTATACGTTTTGCGAGTGTTTTAAATTTTGATTTAGATGATGAGTTATATACCACAATTAAAGAAAATTATGAACTAGTAGGTACTTTATCAAAACAAAGAATTAAAGAAGAAATAACCAAAATATTACTTCATAAAAATTTTCAAAAAGGCTTAAACCTTTTAAATGATTTAGGAATTTTAAAATTATTAAATATTAGTTATCAAGAAATAAACTTTGTTAATGATATATGTGGAATGTGGGCCCAACTAGAATATCCTTCTAATTTTCCGTTTACAAAGCAAGAAATTAGAAATATAATAAACATTAGACAAATTATAGAAGATGGTACCATTGATAATCATACTTTATATAATTATGGTTTATATAATTCCTTGGTAGCTTCGGATATACTAGATATAAATAAAGATAATATTAATAAATTATATCAAAAGTTAGAAATCAAAAATATTAAAGATTTAGATATTTCATCAGAAGAAATAATGGAAATTTTTCATATTGGGCCATCTATTAAAATTAAAGAAATAAAAGAGGAAATAATTAATTTAATTTTAGATGGTAAATTAAAAAATAATAACGATAATATCAAAGAATATTTAAAAAGAGATAGTGTGAAAAGTTTTATGGAAAACCAGACACATTAGAAAAAAAGATATTAAAATGAAAATTTTAATATAG
>CANQXW010000006.1 GCA_947627925.1 uncultured Bacilli bacterium
AAAATAATTTATGTTGACAACTACATAAATACTTCTATTCTTCTTATCTTATATGTTTATTATATAACACCCCCCCCGGTGTCAAGTTTTGAATTTTATTTTGTTGTAAACTTAAAAAACGGGGACTCCCATTCCCTTTTATTTTTAATTTTTTTGCGCTATAATTTTTTTGGAAAACATAGATTAAAACGTTGTCCAAATTTTATATTATTTTATATGACCTGAGAAATAATTGAAAATTACTACAATCTATGTTTTCCCCCTTTTAAAAACAAGTGGATAGTTTTGATGCTATCCACTTTTATATTAAATTTATATTAATTATTTTTTGATTTTCTATTTCTATTTCATAGATATCATAAGGTGTATCACTATCATCATAGATAATATTATTATTAAATTCTAATATTAGATTTTCATCTAAATTATAACCAATTTTTGCATATTTAAGTAAAAAACCTAAAATAGTTCTTTTATGTGTATACAAAGCTATAATTTGATTCTCTTTACTTACTTTTTTAATAAATGAATCTAATCTATATCCAACATCTTTTAAAGATTCACCTCCAGGTAGTTTATAAGTAAATTCTCTTTCTTGTATTCCCTTTAACATTTGCATATTTTTACTTCCTAAGCTACCCACTTTACAATCATTTAATTCTTCAGCCATATTTATTTCTAAATCTAATTTATTAGCTAAATATTTAGCACTTGCTAAAGAACTACTTTGAAAAGAAGCATAAATTTTCTCTACTTCTTGTAAGTCTTTTACTAAACTTATTTTAGAAGCATTATCTTCTCCTTCTAAAGAAAGAGGCCTAGTCATTCTAATCATATCTAAATTAGCATCATAATTATAATTTAAACCATCAAGCAAGGCATTATTACTAATTAAATATAGTTTCATCTTCTTCACTTTCCTCATATTCAATTTCTTTAGGACTATCTTTTAACTTATCAAGTTCAACATTCCGAATACTTTGAAATCTTTTCGTAATTTTTTCGGTAGTAATATGTAAATCATCTAAACTTTGATTAACACTCTTAACACTTTTAGATAACTTATCCCATCTTTCTTTATAACGATTAAATTCTACTCCTAATTTATCTAATTCTTCATGAATAACTTTCGCATATTTATCTCTTTCCATATTCTTTAAAATCATACTAATAATTGATAAAGTACTAATTAAAGTTGTAGGTCCTGTTATCCATACTTTTCTCTCATAAGCATAATTAATAAGTTCGGGATGATAAGCATTAATCTCCGCAAAGATGGCCTCCGCTGGTAAGAACATAATTGCTTCATCACTAGTCTCTCCAGGAATTATATATTTATCTTTAATCGCATTAATATGTTTTTTAACATCACTTTCAAATTCTTTTTCATAAGAATTACGTTCATCACGACTTCGATTTTTATCGACCATTCTTTGATAATTTTCTAAAGGAAATTTACTATCAATGGCAATTGTTCCTAAAGGAGCTGGAGCATATAAAAGGCAATCCGCAATAGCCCCATTGCTCATTTTATGTTGAATGCTATATATACCACTTGAGGATGGGCCAAAAGCATTATTTAAAATATATTCTAAATTAACTTCACCAAAGGTCCCTCTTGTTTTCTTATCTGTTAAGACACTTTGCAAAGAAACAATTTCGGTATTTAAACCATCTATTTTCTTTTGGGCTTCATCAATCTTATTCAATCTTTCTAAAACATTCATAAAAGTTTTATTACTTTTTTCAAAGTTTTCGGAAAGTTGATTATTAACCCGATCATTGATTAAATTAAGTTTATATTCAATTTTATTATCTAATACTTCAAAATCACTGCGTAAATCTTTACTAAAATTTAATTTAAAATCCCCAATTTCTTTAGTAAAAGAAGTTTCTAATTTTCCCATTCTTTCAATTAAATCTTTGCTACCATTATTTTTTAATATTAAGATAATTAATAAAATGATAACTAAAGCTAAAATTCCTATAATTATATAATCAAGCATATTAAACCTCCATATGTTCTATATCTAAATTATAACATTTATTAATTGAAAAAAGAAGATTACTCTTCTTTATCGCTAGCATTAATTTTAAATTTAGGATAAGATTCGGCAATGTGCCGATAAAAAACTGAATTTTTCTTTAACCAATTGGTAACCTTTTTTCTAATTAATTCTGTATTATCAACATGATGTTTACTAATTTCTTTTTTAATTTTATTCATAACATTGAAGGAAATTATATTATCTACTAGATAAATTACTAATAATATAATAGCGACAATATTTCTAACTATTACGGGAATAGAAGTTAAAATATTAAGAAGAAATGGATTTAAAATATAAAAGATAAAGGTTCCTAAAATGCCAAATGGTAACATTGTCTCTAAACAAATACGACCATTAATATTAAATTTCTTTTTCGAATAATCCCACCATCTAGCTTTAAATAATTTTTCCATAATATAAGATGTAAAATATTCTAAAACTGAACAAATTAAAATAGATTTTAAGAAAACTTCTAAAATATCAGCCTTTTCATTGCCCATTAAAAATAAGATTCCTAAAACACCATAACCATAAATTGGACAAATGGGCCCGATTAAAAAGCCGCGATTAACAAATCTTTTTAATTCAAATAATTTACAAGTTACTTCTAGTAACCAACCTAAAAATGAATAAATAATAAATAAAAGAAAAAATGTTGTAAACTTCTCCATATGCACCTCTAACTAATCTAATTATAACTTAACCAAGGCAAAATAACAATTAAAAAGAAGCAAGTTACCTCACTTCTTAATTATGATATTTATATTTCTTTTTGATTATTTTTCCATTACTAGTACAAATTAGCACAATAGATACTCCTAATATTAAAGATCCTATTATATATAGAGCAATCATTTTTGGCGATAACCAAATATTAGATGTTTCATCTGCTACACTAGGATTAGGATCTCGATTAAGAGATTTTTCTAATTCTTTCGCTCTCGTAGTTCCTTTATTAATAATACCATCTTCTCTATTTTCGGTATTTGGATATGTATGGCCATTTACCTCATTATTAGAAGAGTTATTTTCATTACTATTAGGAATACTTACTTCATCATCATCTGAATAATTATTATTGCTACTACTATTGTTATTATTACTATTATTTGAATTACTATTATTACTATTAGCAGAATTATTATTATTTGAAGATGGAGTATTTATACTACCATTATTAGTATTAGAATTATTGTTAACATGATTATCATTATTCACATTATTATTGTTTTGATTACTACTATTGTTGTTATTAACGTTATTATCATTAGTATTAGTATCGCTATTATTATTGTCATTACTACTATCATGATTATTATCGTTATTGTTAGTGTTGTTATTATCTGGAGTAGTTGGTTCGTCCATTCCCGGTTCATCAAATCCTGGTCCATCAAATCCAGGACTACTAGGATTATTTGGTGTACCACTAGGCTTTTCTTCTTTAATCCAAGTAACTGTTGCGGTTACCCTACCTTCATTACCATAATCATCAACAAATGTGAAAGTGAAACTACCATTTTTGTCAAAAACATGAGTATCACTACCACCATTATTCGTAATTTTAATATGCTTACTAGCTTTTACTAATTTAGCTGTTACTGGACCAGTTGTTTCTTCTACAATATCATATTCTACTTCCGCCGTTGGGGTAGTTTTAGATATAGCATTTTCAAAAAGACTTATGGATGCCGCACTCATAAAGCTTCGACCATCGCCATCACATTCTACACCCACTAACTTAACATACTTAGTTTCAACTGGACTTGCAAAAACGGCATATTTCGCATTTTTATTTGAAACCCAATTTAGACTATTTGAAGTTTTAACTAAAGTCCAATCATCATCATTACCTGTCTCGCTAACATAGATTTCCGCCTTAGTAACAATACCATTAACACCTGATTGACGAGGAACATATTCTAAAGCTGAAATGACTGTAGGTTCCTTAAGTTCTATAATAAAGTAACGATCTTTATCTGAGCCATCCCAATTAGTATGCCAAACGGTATTTAAATCATCATCCAAAGCATTTTTGGCATCTTGATTTTCACTTCGACCTTTTTCTTCAGAAGATACTTTATAAACGTCCAAGTTTTGGGCATCAACATATAAGTATTCATCACTTTCCCCAATGGCAGTAAATTCTAAAGTCATTGGCTCACTAGCTAAATAATTATCATGGCGTCCTACTCTAATGTCAATATTTTTATTACCCGTTAAATCCGGAGCAACTTCACTTAATTTTTGCCATGCGCTATCATCTTCACTCGTAAGTTTCCATTCTACAGCTTCTTTTTTATAGCCGCCCTTTTTATTATTGCCATTTTCAACATCGACATTTATTGTATTTTCTTTATCACTATAAGCGATTTCCGGAGCTAATATGGCTCTTTCAATCGGAATATCATAAACAGTTTCATTATCGCCAATAATTTTAATTAAAATTTCGGTTTCTTCATGAATAGTATCTACTTCACTATCCGTAAGTTCATGGGCAAGCCCTTCGACATTAGCACTCCAGTTAAGGCTGTCAAGACTATATTGCCAAACCGCACCCTCACTAATAATTTTTTCATTTAACTTAATTTTACCAGCATCATCACCATCAAAGGAGAAGGAAGCCATTTCTTCATGACTATCTAATAGATACGTAGCTACTTGCCGAGCCGCCCTTGCTTGGATATAGGCATCATCTGGAAGATTTTTTACTTCTTCTAGAACTTTTTCGGTTAAATTAGCAAGCATTACTTTATAAGTATCGGTATGCATTTTATTCATAATTTGGTTTAATAAATCATCCATTGGTAAAGGATAATTCTTTAAAGTTTCCGTTATTCTTTTAGCTAAATCATAATAATCAGTATCTTTAGATCCTTCCATTGCTTCAATTAAACCAAGCCAAGCATCAAAATTAATTTCTTGAACTTTTAACGCCCCTTCATAAATAGCTTTTTTAATTTCTTTATCGCTATAAACATCAGCAAGCATTAAAATTTTCTCCGCTTTATTATAATTATCTAAATCATCCCAAGCTGCTTGAGAAAGCAAAACATAACTAGCTGGGTAAGATCCGACATAAGAGCCATCACCCCAACCATTAGGCATTCTTACCGAAAGCTTTTCGGTTTTACCTGATTGACCCCAGCCAGAAACATCATTACCAAGTTCCCAATATTTTTGACCATTTTTAAGAGTCATAAAGATATAAGCGGCATGACCAGGTTGCGAAATAACACTAGATGGTACACCATATGAACCATGAATGTTAGAACCGGTTTTGGATAAACCTCCACAAACAGAACCTTCTTCAAACACAATCCATAATTTTGGATAACCTTTTTGATAAGTTATTTGATAATCACTTTCGGTGAATATATTTTTATCTTCAAAATATTCTCCATCATTAAAGTGATAAGCGTATTTTAAATTACCATGGGTTTTATTATTCCATTCACTTTCTCTCGCTGGATCATAATATTTATCTAAAGTATAATCATAACCAAATTGATAATTGATATAAGAATAAGGGTTTTTACTATTATTTAATCTGGTAAAATCATTAAGCCATATAATCTCTTCATCATCGATAATATTATTCATGATATAACGCATTTCTTCAATGCTTAAATTCGTAAAGATATCATTCTCTAATTTACCGGCTTTATATAGCTTTTTATAAATTAAATAACGATCAATGGCATCAGAACCATTAGGATCATGAGGATCTTCTGGAGCTCCACTAATCCAAGTACCAACACTAGCGGAATGAGTTAAAGATAAAGTAATAGCCATCTTTTTATATAAAAGGCCATCTTTTTCATCTTCAAAGTCACTACCATAAGTATTGAATAAATTTTTTAATAATTCTAAAGAAGTAACATAATTACCATCAGGTTTACCACCAAGTAAATACATCTCTAAAGTTTCTTCATCATCAAAAAGAACATTAACAACATCTTGATATTCATTACTATAATTAAATAATGATTGTAAAGTATCATAACCTATTCTCTTAACAAATTCTCTTTTTAATAAAGTTAGATTATAAGAATCTAAATTAGAAAAATCGCCTTCTTCAATACTGGTTTTATAATCATTAATTTGATTATTATATTCTTCGACTTTACTAATGATTGGATATTCTTGATATTCTTTACTATAACCTTCTTTAATAAATTTAGCATCAGCATAAACCGCATCATCATGCCAATGGCTATACCAAGAATTACCATTTTCATCGGCAGCTAATCTTAAATAGTTAACTTTAGTTTTTTCTCCAGTTTCGGATTCATTATATAGGCTAATATGAACATAATCAGCTTTATCCCAACCTTTTTTTAATTCTGAGTTATAAACAGCTTGCCAATCTTCCCCATCCATAGAGGTATAAATGGTAAAACGAACTCCACTGTTATAATAAGTGGAAGTTTGCGCCGCATCAACCCCAACATAAGATTCAAAATAATCATATGGTAAGTTAGAAACATCATAAACTAAATTAGATGTTGCCCATGCGGAAAGCCCTTTAATGAAGGTTCTCGCTTCATTTTGCCCATCTTCATCAAGGTCTAGATTAACCGTAATAAGACCACTAGAGCTATTTTTATCTTTTCTTAAATAATAACCACTTTTAACAAAAGATTTACTTTCCACATAATCAATATCGGAAAGATATAAGATATTTTCTGTATCATATGGCAAATTATCAACTCTAGCTAAATATTGGCTATGATCATCGGCCTCAACTGCTCTATAATAGGCTTTAGTTGATAAAAACATTGTGCAAATAAGCATGCAAGACATAAAACCAAAAATTATATTTTTAAAAATTTTACTTTTAAATAATTTTTTCATCTTAAACCCACCTCTTCTTTGTGAATTATATTATATATTATCATATGCCATTTGGCAATGAAATTTAAAAAGATTAAGGCAAATAATGTAAAGGTAAAACTAGTATATTTTATGGTCTTAAATCTAGTCGTATTAATAATTATCAGTTATAATATTTTTGGTGATTATTTATGGATATCAATTCTCTTCTAAATCCTTATATTGATTTAAAATATAAAGATTTTCAAAGTAAAATATGTAAAACTAAATATCCAATTTTGGGAGTCAAAATTCCCCTTTTAAGAAAAATAGCTAAAGATTTGTTAAAACAATATAATTACCAAACTATTTTAGAAAACTTAAATGATGATTCTTTTGAAAGCATCATGCTTGAAGGTTTAATTATAGGTATGGCTCCCCTTTCTTATGAAGATACTCTATCCTTAATTCAAGAATATCTTCCTAAAATTGATAATTGGGCTTTAAATGATTTATTTTGTAGTAGTCTTAAAATTGTGAAAGATCACAAAAAAGAATTTTGGCATTTTTTAAAACCTTATTTTAAAAGTAGTAAAGAATATGAATTAAGATTTGCTTTTGTTATCTTGCTTAATTATTATTTAGATGATGCCTATTTAGATCAAGTTTTCGAAAAATGTTTAGAAATAAAAAGTGATTACTATTATGTTAAAATGGCTATTTCGTGGTGCCTAGCTGAATCTTTAAGCCAAAATTTTACCAAAACTACTCTTTTTATGCAACAAAATAAGGCTTATTTTGATTCTTGGACTTACAATAAGGCTTTACAAAAAGGAAGAGAGTCTTTAAAAATTTCCGAGAAAGAAAAAGCAATATTACAAAAAATGAAAATAAAATAAATCTTAAGAAATACTTAATTTGAAAGTAAAAAGTGTTAAATCAAAGTTCTTTAATTTACTTCTTTAGATAAACTATGATAAAATTAAATTGGTGATTAAGATGGAATGTTTATTTTGCAAAATAATTAAGGGCGAAGTTCCTAGTTATAAATTATATGAAGATGAGGATGTTATTGTCATTTTAGATGCTTATCCTGATGTTGATGGTCATACTTTAGTAATTCCGAAAAAACATTATGATACTTTTAGGGATATTCCGGATGATTTAGTTTTACATATTAATGAGATAGCCAAAAAATATGCTAATCATATTATGGAGAGATTAAATGCTAAAGAATTAACCTTAGCGGTTAATTATGGTAATTCCCAAAAGATAAAACACTATCATTTACATTTATTACCTAATCATGGCTTAAGAGCCGAAAAAACTCCTCAAGAAGTTTATGAGGTTTTAAAATAATGGCAAGACTAAAAAAAAGAGTTAAGAAAAAATTAATCTTATTTACTTTTATTTTAGCCGTTATTCTTTTAGGACTATTTACTTTTAAATTGGCTTTTAAAGGAAATGACGGAAATGATCATAATCCGATTAAAAACATTTTAGAAAAAGAAGATCCGATTAAAACTTATACCGCTAAATTAATTGCCACTGGGGATGGACTTGTCCATTCGCCCCTTTACAATGCGGCTTATAATAGTAGTACCAATACTTATGATTTTAGTAATATGTTAACTTATACCAAAGAAAAACTTCAAGGTTATGATATTAAATATTACAATCAAGAAACAGTTTTTGATACTTCTTCTAAACCTAGTAGTTACCCTATTTTTAATACGCCAAGTGCTTTTGGTCAAAATATGATTGATGCGGGCTTTAATTTAGTTAGTCTTTCTTCTAATCATTCCATGGACATGGGAGCAAATGGAGCTCGGTTAAGTGCGGAATGGTGGGAAGGTCAAAATGATATTTTAGCTACGGGTATGGCTTCATCAGAGGAAAAAAGAAATGAACATAAAATAATGAATGCCAATGGAATTACTTATACTATGCTTTCTTATACCTATGGCACTAATGGTCTAGGGGGAAGTGCCATTGCAAATGAACCTTATTTAGTTAATCTTTTCTCAGAAGAAGCAGCCTTAGAAGATATTGCAGCTGTAAGAGATAAAGTCGATATTTTAATTGTTTCCATGCATTGGGGCGATGAATACAAGCAAACGGCGACTGAAAAACAAAGAGCTCAAGCCAAATTTTTAGCCGATAATGGCGTGGATATTATTTTAGGAACCCACTCTCATTGTATTGAACCTTGGGAATGGATTGATGATACAGTTGTTTTCTACTCTTTTGGTAATTTTATCTCTAACCAAATGGGCGCAGAACAAGCTTTGGTGCGAAAAGTTGGGGTTGTCGGGATGTTTGCCACATTAGATATTACCAAAACTGTGGATACCGAAAATGATACCACGACGATTAAAATTGATAATATTGGGGCTGATTTAAACTATAGCTATCGTTATTACAATAATAACATTCATAAAAATGATTATTTAGTAATTCCTTTTAGTAAAATGGAAAGTAAATATTTAAATAATTATGAATCTGTCTATAATGAATTTAGTGAAGTTTTAAAAACTTATGACAGCAATATTAATATTGAACCCCTTCCAAGCATTTAAAAAGGACTCCAACGTCCTTTTTTAATTTACCTTTTTTCCAATAGGCCACATTTAGCCTTTAGTTATTCCAATAATTAATTGTGGAATATTTTTATCTTGACTAACTAAATCATTTAATTCTTGTAAACGATTTTTAAGGTCTTGATAAAAAGGATTGCTCTCATCAATAGTATAGTCCTCCATAATCTCTTCAAAAGATTTTCCTAAAAATAAAGCAGAAGTCCGGAAGACAATTTGAGCCATAAAATAATATAATGGTTGGGTTAGAAAATTATAAGGATAATTATTAATTATATATTCTAAATTGGCTTCTAATTCATAACAAGCAATTCTTTCTTTTAAAGAAGTAGCCACGTTTTCATCTAAACCATAATAACCTGTCACTGCTTTGTATTGCCAATATAATTCTGGATTAATTCGCATATGTTGATCTTTTACTTCCCTTTCAATTTGCGGATTCATAAAGAAAAAATTATATGCAACTTGCCATAAATCTCCTTTTATATTTTTAAATCTCTCATCATTAAGATATTCATTTAAAATAGTTAATAACGTATTTAAATAATCTGTAGTACAACTTTCACTACAATCGATATAAGATTTAAGAGAAATAGAATCTCCCCCATTAATTTGAACGGTATAAAGAGAAGATTCTTTCTCACTTAATAAACTAGCAAATTCTTGAATTAATTTACTATGGATTCTTCTTTTTACTAAAGATTCTTTATTACTTTTTAACGCATCTTCTAAAAAGGCCTTTGTTGTCACATCCAAACTTCCTTTAGATTCCTTAAAATAAAGATATAGCTTACTAATCGTTTGAATATCTTTAGGAAATCTACTATAAATATCTTTTTCCAATTCTAAAGACGATTCCAAAGCATTTTGGACACTTTCATATTGGGGACTTTCCGCATTTCCTTCTTTTTCTAAAGCACAAAGTTCCCCATATGTATCATAAATAGACTCCGTAATAATCCATAAAGTATTAAAATCTTCTTCCGTTATTTTATTTAACATAATTATTCTCCTTTATTTAATTCTTCCCAGAACTACTCTATTAGGTATGGTATTATCATGATAATAAGAATTTAAACAATCTTTAAAAGAATCATTAAATTCTTCACTATCCTGATAGTTTTCTAATAATTCATCAAATTTATTCATATCTTTAACACCATAAAATAAAAGACAAGTACGAATGGTTATTTTTATTGCTTCAAGCATTTCTTCATTGGTATCTTTATCTTCATAATAACAATATAAATTATAAAGAGCAAAAGATAAAATAGGGCCCACAATATCCGCAACAAGTTTAGTATATGTTTCCTCACTTAAACCATAAAATTCACTTAAAGATTTAGACTTCCAAATTAAAGGATGAGATTCCGTAAATTCAAAAGACATTCTACTTTCTTCGATACCATCATACAAAAAAGCTAAATTATTTCTTACTGATTTCAAATAATCTTCTAATTTGGCATCATGGACTTTAATGGGAAAATGATAAAGAAAATAGGTAATAGTTCTAATAAAATCTAATTTTATTTCTCTTTGAACCATCAAAATTTTATTATCTTCTAAAGAATCAATTAACATTTCATATAAATGAATAATAACCCGGTTCTTAATTAAACTATATTGTTTGTTTTCTAAAGCACTAATAAAACTATCTTGAAAAAGATTTTCTAAATCATCTTTCGTAATTAATGAAGAAATAACAGTTAAAATTTGCTCATAATTTCCTCTATAATGATTATAAACTTCTCTTTCCCTACCTTCATAAACACTGATTTCTCCATTTATTTCGCTTTTTAAAATTGGCCGTGGTTTTAAAGGAATAGAACTATAACTATTCAAAATAAAACCACTTTGGGTAAATAAAATAGTTAAATCTTTTTGCATTTCTTCTGACATTTAAAATCGCCCCTTTTTTTGACTCAAATAGGTATTATACTCTATTTAGATGTTTTTGACAAGGGGTTACTCTAAATAATTCCGTAGTGCACAGTAATAGGTATTTTCCTATCTTCACTTTTATAATCAAAGCTTTCTTCCATAATATCTTTTAAGCCTTCATCAACCGGAGACGCCACCAGTTCTCTTTGTAAAGTTTGATAAAAACAACCCTCTAAATAATCACTAGCTAAAACTAAAGATGCCCGAATGAGAATTTGAATAAACATTGCTTCTCCATAAGCCTCCTTATCTAAATAAGCAATATCTTTAATGGAAGGAAGTAAGGAAAATAAAACATCGCCAACTAAATGATCTTGTACTCTTTCAAATTCATCTACATCCCCACCAGACAAGCTATTAAGTAATTTGGCTTCTAAAAATATTTCGGAATTAATATTAAAATCATTCTCTAAAAATTCTTCTTCAGCATTACTAAAAGAAAAGCCAAAATCATTTTTAATGCGAATTAAAATATCTTTAATAGATTTTAAATCAACTCTATTTAAGTATTCATCCAAAATTCTTAAGATTAAACCAACCATATCTTTAACAATTGAAAATTCTAAGTTTCTGTCTAAAAATAATTTTCTCTCATCAATTAAACCATCATCTAAATTACTATAAGTAGTATTTTCTTCATCATCAAAAGAAGAATCCTCTATTTTTGCAATTTCAAGATCTTCTTCCTCTTCTTCATCAGTCAAAGATTCCCTAACTTCCTCCTCTAGGCTATCTAATAAATTTTCTTTACTATTTAAAAGAATCGATAATTTATAAATAATCCGACTTTTAATCATTTCATCATCATTGGCATCTTTAATAGCTAAAATGGCTTCACTTAAACTATAAGTAGTAGCCCCAATCATATAATAAAGATAATCTGATATCATTTGATAATCATGGGCAATCTTATCATAGAATTCTTGTTCTTGAGCTTTTAGGCTTTTAAGTTTTAGAATCAAATTAATATCCTTTTGACCACTAATTTCTCCTTTAGTAATTAAATCCGTTACCTTTTTAATTTCTTTAGTTATTTCTAATAATTTTTCTAAATCTTCATAATTTTCTTTAGTTAAATTTACTTGATAGTCATCAGCCACAAATTCAAAATTAGTAGGAACTGGCAAATGTTCATCTTTATCATAATAATCTAAAAGATTATGGACTCTTTTTATAGCTCTTTTCGCTATTTCTTGTAAACTTTCTCCTTCAACATTGGCATCTTTTTGATAGTTTAAAGTGACAGCGGCTTTTACATCTTCTACTCTATCTTTACCCATAAAAAGCATGCCAGCTCTGCTAATAATTTCTGATAAAACAAAAGTAAAAAAGACCTTTTTATCTTTGATATCTTCATCATCAATACTAACTATATTTGAAAATACTTCATCAAAAATATTATTACCCGTAATTTGTCTCTGATTAATCATTCTTTCTTCTTCTAAATTGTAAATCTTAATCGCCGTATGTGTATCCCAATATAATTTATCAGGTGATGCATATGCTAAAAAGACAGCGCTATCTTCAGGTATTTTAAACATAAAAATCAAATTAAAATAAGCTTCATATAATTTATCTTTAATATTTTGATATTCAGAGTTTTCTAAATAATCCATCATTAACTTAATAATTGTATTAACCAAATCATCATCTAAATATTTTTGAACTCGTAATTCAAAATCTTCATAAACACCTTTTGATGCTAGAGGAATTATTTCGCTTCGAAAAAGAAGGTCAGTTAACCGGTTATTAACTCTTCTTTTTAAAAGTTCGTCTTCAGTAGGATCAAAAAGCAAATTTAAAGCATTTTTTAAATCCACATTTATAGCCTTATTAGAAGCAATAAAATTTAATATTTCTATAATTAAATTAGCATCACTTTTAATTTCATCATAAAGACTATCTTCCATTTCTTTTAAATCTTTAAGATGCTTTATAGAAATACCTAAAGTTTCCCCTTCATTTTCCCCCTTTTTAACTAAATCTTGAATAGATAAAGATACCTCTCTTATTTCTTTAGCTACTTCTAATAATTTTTCGGATATTTCTTTTACTTTAATATTTGCCATAACTACTCCCCTAAATTTAGGTTTTATTTTAATTTAATCACGAGATTGTGTCAAGAAAAAAAGAAGCTTTTTGCTCCTTTTAAAAAACAAAACTTCCACCAATTATTATAGCAAGTAATATATATAATACTATTACTATAAAAAAGTAGTTGTAAGCATTATTTGTATTGTTGTTATTTTGGTTACATGAACCATTATTTGAACAAGCCATAAAATTACCTCCTTAAACTTAAATATATGCTCCTACGATTATGATAAGTAAAATAAATAACACTAAAATAATAGCAGCGCCGATTCCGTTATTTCCACAGTTCATAATTCACTCCTCCTTTATGTCTTTTCATTTATAATTTATGGTTTATATTCTTAAAGTGTGAGTGCTTAATTTATTGTAATTATGAAACTTCCTTGGTATAATAGTAAGAGAGAAAGGAAGATATGGTCAAAATGAAAAAATTTTTAATATTAAGTTTAGTGTGCCTTCTTACTCTATGTGGTTGTGGAAAAATCCCAACTTTAAAAAATGGTGAAGAAGCTGTTGTTACATTTGCTAAAGGTGACGAAGAATATCAAATAAGTGCAGAAGATTTATTTGAAGAATTAAAAACTAATTTTGGTTTAGAAGCTACTTTAAAATTAATCGATACTTATATTCTAGAAAAAGAATATGATGATTATGTTGAAGAAGCTAAAGAAAATGCCAAAAATTATATTGAAGCTTATGTTAATGCTTATGGAAGTGAAGAAAATTTCTTAAATATGTTAAGACAAAGTACTAACTATTCTAGCATTGATGCCTATGAAGAATATCTATATTTAAGCTTTATGCAATCTCACGCTTTAGAAGATTATGCGAAAAGTCTTGTAACTGATAAAGAAGTTGAAGATTACTATAATGATAAAGAAAAAGAAGATATTGAAGTTTATCATATTTTAATTACTTCTAAAGCTACTGATAGTATGACTTCTGATGAAAAGAAACAAGCTGAAACAGATGCCCAAAATAAAGTTAAAGATTTAATCAAACAACTTGATGAAGCAGAAGATAAATTAGAAACATTTAAAACTTTAGCTAAAGAAAATTCTGAAGATGAAGCAACTAAAGAAGATAATGGTAATTTAGGTTATATTAATTATCATGATTTAGAAGATGAATATGATGAATTACTTGATGCCGCTTATAAATTAAAAGATGGCGAATATAGTAAATCCGTTATTACTACTGAACTTGGTTATCACGTAATTTATCGTAATGCTTCAAGAGATAAAGCTAGCCTTGAAGATTTAAAAGATGAAATAATTGAAGATTTAGCAAATGAAAAAATGACAAACAACAAAACTATATCAGTTGACTCTATGAAAAATTATCGTGGCAAATATAATATGAAAATTATAGATGATAATTTAAATAGACAATATGGTATATATTTAAATAACTTGGCAAATAGTGCAGCTAACCAAGATAATTAAAGATAAAACTTCAGAGTAATTTCTGAAGTTTTTATATGCCTTAATTATTGTCAATTTCTTTATCCTGTTGTATAATCGTATTAGGAGACGAGAAATCGTTGCCCATGGTTAATTGACTATCTTATTTGGATTTTAACCCAAATAGAGATAGCCTTTTTTTATGCTTTCGCAAGAAAAAAAGTATTACTTTTAAAAAGTCTAAGACTCTTAATTTCATTCAACCACCCCCTTCAATTGATTTTGGACTTTCCAAAACCCCCTGAAAGCGGGCAAGACCTCTCGTCTCGACTTACTATTAAAACACAAGTATTACCTAAAAGTCCATAGAAGATTTTGACAACATTTGTCGATATTTCTTTTATTTTGTCGAAAACCATCTAAAAAGGAAGCATTTGCTTCCTAATTCAATATATTTAAATATTATATGTTATTCAAGTGAGTAAATATGGACTATGAATTGTTCCTTTACCTTCAATTTTTATCTCAGAGTCTAAATAAAATACCGGTCGGACAATCCAAGACATACCACAGTCATACCAAGTGTACAACTGGCTGCCAGTATTGATAATCGACCACGGGTAGGTGCAAGAAGTGTATTGATACCTGCTCATTGTCCACTCTTGATTTTTGATTGTACCTGATACTCCAGGCCCTGTATTTTCTCTACCATTTAATCCATTTGCTATACTAAGCCAGTTATCAGTACTCATTTGTCCATTATTCGCATATAAATAGTCACTTACATACATTAAACTTATCATACCATTTTCAAAGTTTTTGCTTCTTTCTTCTTGAAATGATGTTGGGTTACTACTTGATGGTGAATCTCCAATGTAATATGTTGTTGGTGATATCCATTTTGTCCACTTTTCTTCCTGCATATAACTATATTTGCTATTTCCTATGAATATATTAGGATACTTCGATGTATTTGTACTTGTTCCGTTTAATCTCTTATATAAATCTGAATTTGGCCAGGTTATATTTGAACAGGTATTGTGCCACGCAAAGGTACTTGTGCTTCCATTGACTAATGCTGTTGCTTTGATAATTTTTAATCTTCCATTTATATCTATTCCCATTATTCGATACATGTATAAATCCATATTGTCTTCACATGTATCTTCATTATCTGTTCCAAAACATATGAAGTTATCTATTACTTCATCTTTTGTTCCGATAAATCTTCGCAAATCATCTTTAACATTGCCGGTTATTGTTTTGTTTCTTTCTGCTAAATCATTTGCTGTTTCTAATGTACCTCCTGAGGAGTTTTTATCTATTATACTTGCTGCATTACCTGTTGAGCCACCCGAAGTACCTGGCGTCTTTCCAAAGTATAATGAACAATATATGGTTTTATTTGATGTTATGGTTGCGGTATGACTAGCATTATCAAATTCTAATACTTCTTCTGCGGGTACTTCTACATGATTACCATAATAACATTCTGCTTTTTCATATTCTTTGTCCGTTGGCCATGACGTCATTCCTTCTTGTAATTCGCCATCTATATAATAGGCTAAGGTACTTTTGTTTTTTATATTTTCTTTATAACTTACTTTATTTATTTCTTTATTATTAAATGTTTTAAATGTTAAACACATTATAGGTATTTCTATTATTAATAATGTTATTAATACTATTTTATATATTTTCTTCTTCATTACCTTTATCCCTCCACTTTATTAAAATAGGCATAACATAAATCTGGCACTTTATATTTTGCTTTTAATTTATTATTTTTATATGTTATCTCTGTTTGGGTGGATGTGTCTTTATTATTACATTCATAACTATCTAATTTATATCCACTCTCTGGTATCTCTTGGATTGTATATTTCTTTCCTTCTTTTTCTTTGACTATTGTTCCTTCATTTGATTCTACTAATGCTATAACATTTATATCTCCATTTAATTGATCATATTTACTAAAGTCAATTTTATAATATAACCTACATACTATTTGATGAGGTTTATCTTCACTTACGGTTATTTTTAAATTTCCTTTTTCATCAAATCCATAATTACTATACTTTACTTTATCATTATCTAGTTCACTTTCTTTGGGTATACAATTACTCTTACTTTTTACTAAGGTATATTCTTTTATATCTATGGGTGCTGTTTCTAATACGACATATTCTTTGGGATTAAATATATCTTGAATATAATATAGTAAGTTTATATCAGTATTAGTATCTAATGGTGTTGTATCTCCTTTAGCAAATTCTCCTATCTTAGTACTTAATATAGGTAGTTCATTATTACTACTGTAATAAGCATAAGAATTATGTGATGAAATAAGCCAAATAACTTGGACTATAATTACTAATGAAATTATTATTAAACTTTTATATTCTTTAATAACATTTAAGATTTTGTTTTCCTTTATTTTCATTTAACCATCCCTTTGTGTTTATAATACCGAATACAGATAACAACTAAAAATAATTTATGTTGACAACTACATAAATACTTCTATTCTTCTTATCTTATATGTTTATTATATAACACCCCCCCCGATGTCAAGTTTTGGATTTTATTTTGTTGATAAGTTGTACAAGATTTAATGCTAATTAAATCCAATTTGTCATCTATATCAAAATATGTTATAATCTTATTAGGAAACGAGAAATCGTTGCCCAAGGTTATTTTGCTATCCTACTCGGAACTCAATCCGAATAAGGATAGTCTTTTTTTGTTTTGTCATTTGACTCGACAGAAAAATTACTACTTTTAAAAATCCGAAGATATTTAATTTCATCAAAACCACCCCTTTCAATTGATCTTGGTCTTTCCAAAACCCCCTGAAAGTGGGCAAGACTCCTCGTCTCGACTTACTATTAAAACACAAGTATTACCTAAAAGTCCATAGGAGATTTTGACAACATTTGTCGATATTTCTTTTATTTTGTCGAAAGTCACATAAAAAGGAAGCAAATTGCTTCCTAAGTACGAAATCCTTTTTGCCATAAGGCTTTTTTTAAACGATATTCAAGTTCATCGCCTTGATATTTTTTAGATAGTTTATTTTTTAACTTTTGATATTCTTTTTCATAAATATCTTGATTATCGAAAAAGGTAAATTCATTCATAATTAAATCAATATCTTCTTTATAAAAACCTAAATTATATAAATCGTTAGTAATTTTTTGATTTAATAATAGACCCGATAAATTATGATTAGCTTGAATTTTTTTCGTAATATATTTTCTTATCTTACTTTGCCATACTTCACTTTCAAAAGTATTTAAATAGTTATTTATATCTTTATCTTTAAAACTCATTTTTTTAAGTTCATAACCTATTTTATTAGGCCCTACTAATTTTAAATTAACTGAATCATTAATATAAGCTTTAATATAAACTAGATCATTAAGATAACCTTCTCTTTTTAATCTATCAATAGTATAACTAATAGCTTTTGCATCATAATCTTTTAATTTCTTTCTGATCTCTTTTTCGGTTCTTAATTTAACATTTAAATACTTTAAAGCACTATAATAACTTTCTAAAAAGCTATTATCTTTGATGATTTCTTTTAAAGTTTTTTCATCTATTTCTTTTTTTAATAATAGTTCATATTTTAAAATAATATCATCATATAAATTTAATTTGGAATTATTAGAAAAAGTAATTTCATATAAATTACTTTTTTTCTTTTTATAACTTTTTATCTCCATATTCTTGACACGCTTTACTTAAATCTTTAATAAGATTATCGACTTCTTCCATGGTATCGACCTTGGCCCCACTGGCAAATTTATGACCTCCGCCATGATAATGACTCGCAATTTCATTAATTACTGGTCCTCTACTACGGATACTAATCTTATATTGATTATTTTTAACATCTTCTGTAATAAAAATCCAAACTAAAAGTTCATCAATAAAATTATAGCCATTAATTAAATTGGAAGGGGTGGCAATATCGACATTATATTCTTTTAATACTTCATCGCTTATTTTAATATAGCCAAGACCATTTTCATCAATAGTTAAATTATTAGTTATATAAGCAATAAATTTATGCTCAGAAAAAGGTCTTGTGTATAAAATATCATAAAGACTAGGAAAATCAATACCACTTTCTTTAATTAATTCCTTTACTGTATCAAAAGTTTCATAAGTTGTATTCTTTAAGGAAAATCTTTCACTATCGGAAACAATTCCTAAAAATAAATTTTCAGCCACTTTTTTTGTTAATTTTAATTTAGTGTATAAAATGAGTTCCGTAACCATTTGACAGGTACTAGATTTTTCCGTATCTGTCCAATCTACCTTACCAATAATATCTTCTTTAGGATGATGATCGATTTTAACAATACTTTGGTAATGTAAATTTTCAATTCCATCAACTCGGTACATATTGGGAACATCTAAAACAATTAATAAAGGATTTTCTAAATTTTCTAAAGCAACTTTATTTAAAGTGCCAAATTTTTTAAATTTAGCTACTCCTACTCCGACAGCATAAACCTTTTTATCAGGAAATGTTTCTAAAATAGAATCTCTTAAGGCAATTTGCGAACAAATGGCGTCAGGATCTGGCCCCACATGCCTAGCAATAACTATTTCTTTGTATTTCTTTATTTCCCGAAATATTTGATTTAAAAGTTTTTTGTTTATTATAATACCCACCTCTAGTCTATATTAATTCCATTGTATCAAGAGCAATCATTAATTCTTCGTTAGTTGGGATAACATAAACTGGAACGCTAGAATCATCCCTAGAAATTTTACCTTCAGACTTTTCTAAATAAGAAGCAATCTTATTATTTTCTTCGGCATCTATTTTAATATTTAAAGAAGCTAATTTATTAATGATATTTTCTCTAAATTCCCGAGCATTTTCTCCTAAACCAGCAGTAAAGACTAAAGCATCTACTTTGCCATCTAATAATACGTAATATTTAGCAATATAACCTACAATGCGGTCAATATACATATCGTTGGCTAAAGTACATAAATGATCTCCCTTGGCCATACCTTCTTCAATATCCCGATGATCAGAATATTGTTCACTAACCGCTAGTAAACCACTTTGTTTATTTAAAGCATTATCTACTTCTTTAATACTCATGCCAGTTTTTTCCATAATGTAAGGAATCATTGAATAATCGATATCCCCACATCTAGTTCCCATCATAATTCCGGCATTAGGACTAAAGCCCATCGTTGTATCAATACTCTTGCTATCTTTAATGCAACATAAAGATCCGCCACTTCCAATGTGACAACTAATAACATTAACGGAATCTTTACCTAACATTTCTTCCACTTTTTTTGTAATATAGCGATGACTAGTGCCATGAAAACCATATTTTCTTACACTATATTTTTGATACCATTCTTTCGGAACCGGATATAAAAATTCTTTTTCGGCCATAGTTTGATGGAAAGCCGTATCAAAAACTCCTACCATTGGCGTATTTGGCATCGCCTCTTTAAATGCTTTAACCCCAATTATATTGGCGGGATTATGTAATGGCGCTAGGCTTGATAAATCACTAACTGTCTTAATGACATCATCATCAATTAAAACTGATTTATTGTATTTATCACCACCATGAACTAAACGATGGCCTACTCCATCAATATCTTCTAAACTATTAATAACTTTATTTTCTAAAAGTTCTTTAATTAAATATTGGATAGCTTCTGAATGGTTCTCGATTTTTACTTCTTTCTTAATCTTTTCACCATTCATTTTAATAGTATAGAAACTATCATTTAAACCAATCTTTTCAAAATAACCACTTATTAAGACCTTTTCTTCAGGTAATTCAAAACATGTAAATTTTAATGATGAACTTCCTGCATTTACTGATAAAATTTTCATAAATAAAACACCTCTCATATACCATTATATAAGTTTTATAATGTTTTGTAAACAAAGAAAAAACAAGCGTTTAACACTTATTTTCTTATTTTCTCATTTTATTAACTAATTCCCCAACGGGAACAAATTTTGTTCCCAACTCTTCTGATATATCTTCTTTATTATTATGTAAAGCATGAATACATTCCAGTAATTGTTGTGTTCCATCAATAACTTCAATGCCATCCATTGGTTGTTCTTGTAAATAAGTAAGATTCGTAATATAAGTTTTAGCAATTAAGCCTTCTTTATAAGCTTTGATAAATGAGTCTGTTCCTTTCGTAAAAAGGCCAAAGGTAGCACAAACATAAACTTTGTCAGCACCCCTTTCTTTTACCTCTTTAGCAGTTTCAATAATAGTATCACCGGAAGAAATCATATCATCTACTATTACTACTTTCTTATGTTCCGGACTAAATCCAACATATTGTTTAGATTCAAGTGGATTTTTCCCATCAACAACTTTAGTAACATCTCTTCTTTTCGAAAAAAAAGCATGATTACAACCAAAACAATCCGCAAAGTGTCTAGCTCTAAGTTGCGCACCTTCATCAGGAGCCACGATTAAAATATCTTCTGGCTTTGTATAATCTATTTTTTCTCTTTTCACTAATTCAATTAAAATTTGATTAGTTGGATACATATTATCAAAATTGTGTTTAGAAATCGCGGCCGCAATATCAGGGTGATGGGAATCAACCGTTAAAATATTATGGAATCCTAAATAATGGCATTCCCTTAAAAAATCCGCAGCTTCAATGGATTCGCCTAAAACCCTTCTGTGTTGTCTTCCATAAGGTTCAAAAGGAATAATTAAATTAATTCTCGCAGGATTTTCTTTTAAAGCTCCAATTACTCGCGTGATATCTCTAATATGTTCATCAGGATATACTGGTCTATTGGAATAAGGATTTAACTGACGATCATTAATGTCACAAACAATAAACACATCTTGGCCCCGACATACTGTTGGCAGTACTACTTTTCCCGTTCCGTCTTGAAACCGAATAAAATCAGCATCTACTACCGATTCACTAGGTAATTTCTTCCTAAGTTCTGGAAGACAATTGTTAATAAATATTACTTTTTCTTTCATCTACAACCTATAACTTTCCAATCACATTTTGTAACCAATTTACTCTCTAAACTTATTATAAAATAAATGAGTCAAAAAGAAAACTACCAAAATCTAAATTGTCAGTAATTTTGTCATATGCTATAATGATTTAAGGATGTGATAAAAATGAAGCCAGGTGTAGGAGTTGGCGTAATGATTTTAAAAAATAATCATATTTTACTAGGACTTCGGAATAGTAATAAAGAAAAAGCTTCAAGTGAACTTAATGGCGAAGGAACATGGACTATGCCAGGAGGCAAAGTCGAATTTCACGAAACTTTAGAAGAAGCAGCCAAAAGAGAATTAGAAGAAGAAACATCTTTAAAAACCCAAAGTTTAAAAGTAATATCTATAACAGATGATTTTACCTCCGAAAAACATTATGTTACAATTGGCTTTTTAACTACCGATTTTCTTGGAGAACCAAAGACTATGGAGAAAGAAGAAATTTTAAAATGGGAATGGTTTGATATTCATGATTTACCGAACAATATGTATTTACCAAGTAAAAAAATAGTAGAAAAATATCTAAATAACGAAGAAATTTATTAGCAAAAAAATGTTAGAACAGTTACTCACTTTCTAACATTTTTTGAGCATTTTTAAAGGTAATTTTATTATTCTTCCTCTTCTAACATATAATAATCTGGTATTTCTTTTATATTATGACTAATTAATTCTTTACTATTTTTTTCAAAACGATATTGAATAACGGTATTATTAGAAGTATCTTGAATTGAGAAATAGATATAAGAACCATTCTCATCTTCTTCAGTATCATAATATTCTTCCTCTATCCAATAATTTTCTTGATAATATTTATTATTTATACTCCATGGACATACTTCTTTTAAAACTTCCCCTTCATAGTTAACAATACTAAGCATATCATTTATAACTGTTACATATATTTTATCCTCTATTTCTTTTAGATCACCTTTGATTACATAACTATCCCTTAAATTTCCTTTTAAATCATATACCTCCAAATTATTATTCCTTTTTATAGTGATAAAATTAGCATAATCATAATAATAATTTTCTTCGGTCATTTTTGGCGTTATTTCTGCAAAATCTTTATTAAAAAATTGATGAGTATTACTATCTTCTAATATCCAAATACGGCCATATTCATCTTCTTCAAGAGTCATATTGGCATATTTTTCACTATCCACACTAAAATATACTTTTTCTTCCTTTTTACTTAAAACAAATAATTTGGCTTTTTTACCATCATTTTTATCATATTTATACGCTATTAGATATTCATCTTCAAATGGTAATAATGGCTCTATAAAATCATACTCATCTTTATACATTTCTCTTTCATTTAACATATCATAATAAACACAATCATATTTATTACCATTTTCTTTATAAAATATCATTCCATCTATACTATGAGCATCATCATTATAATAATCGGCATTAAAAACCATATCAAAATAATCATAATTGCCTTTTAATTGAAGCGGGGTAATCTCTTTAGTTTTATTATTATAAAATTTTAAACCATTATCTTCATAAACAATATAATTGCTTAAATCAAAATCAATTTCTAAGTATTCAGAACTATAGCCTGATACAACATTACTATCTTCACCGGCATCGATAGAATCGTAAATTTCATTACAATCTTCTGTTTCTTCATAAGAAAGGGTTCCATCTTGACATACATATCTGGTAATATTTGATGGTACATTTAAAAATTTAGCATCTTTAGTTTCAGTAGGAATTTTGTATAATTCTTCTTTACAATTATCACTCTTAACAGGAGATACCGAATCGTCATCACATTTATACATTGATAAAAAATATTTTTTATCTACAACATTTTGAACTACACTACTCTTACTTGTAAAGAAAAATATAGCAAATGCCGCTAAAGTTACAATTAAAATTAATAATATTATTAATACATTAGAATTTTTTATTTTTTCCATCATTTTGCATTCCTCTTTTCTAAATTTATTATATAATTTAAAAAAAAGTATTAAAACAATTATTTTTAATACTCTATAAGTTTCTGTCTAAAAATGTAAAATGTATTTTTGATTAACTCTTCTTAGTTTTTCCTCTTTCATAATGATATTTCGTTTTCATGGCTTGTAAATCGGGATTACCTCGATCTTTTAAATCACTTTCTAAGTTATATTCATAAGGATTAAAAAAATTATGCATTCTCTCTTTAAAACTATCATCTAAAATATTTTGCCCTTTACAAAAACGATTATTTTTAAGCATATATCTTCACCATTATTATTATGGCTAGATATATTTTTTTTAATACATTTTATAATAAATCGGCAAATTCATCATTTTCCTGATTTTTGTTTTTAACTACTATTACTTGTTCATTTTTAATAGCTCTATAAATCATTTCATCAAAGTCTATCCGATTCTCATACTCTCTGGCCTTTTCTTTTTCGGGATTAATAACTGGATGATCCGGAACAAAGATAGTACAACAATCTTCATATGGTAAAATACTTGTTTCATAAGTATCTATTTTTTTGGCAATATCAATAATTTCTAATTTATCAAAGCAACATAATGGTCTTATAACTGGAATATTAACGACTTCATTAACGACACTCATACTCGTTAAAGTTTGACTTGCAACTTGGCCAATAGATTCTCCATTAATTAAAACTTTGGCTCCTCTTCTACTCGCTATAATAGCTCCGATGCGATACATCATCCGGCGCATAATCGTAATTAAATATTCATGCGGCATATTTTTATAGATTTCTTCTTGGATTTCCGTAAAATTAATAATATGCAATTTAATATCTTGATTATAAATAGCTAATTTTTGAGCTAATTTTTTCACTTTATTTAAAGCTTCTTCACTAGTATGAGGTGGGCTTTCAAAATATAAGGCTTCTAATTTAATCCCTCTTTTAGTGGCAAGATAACCAGCCACCGGTGAATCAATTCCGCCGCTAAGCATTAAGATACCTTTGCCTTGGGTTCCAACAGGATAACCTCCAAGACCTTTGATACTTTCAAAATAATATAAAACTTCCGTTAGTCTAATTTCTACATTAACAGTTATTTCGGGATTGTTAACATCTACTTTTAAATAAGGAATATTTTTTAAAATAAAGGCTCCTAAATCTTTTCTTAACATCATCCCATCATAAGGATACTTTTTATCACTTCTTTTAACTTCTACTTTAAAAGTTTGAAAAGTTTTTTCTTGTAATAAACTTTTTAAATTATTTTTGATTGTTTCTAATTCTTTATCTTCATCTTTATAAGCTACCACAATTTCATGAATACCAAAAATATTTTGTAAATGTTTTATAACATCTTCAAAATTATCATCATGAGGTTTAATAAACATTCTGCCATAATCATAGCTAACGTCTACTTTCCCTTCTAAACTATTAATTATATTTTCATTTAATTTTTTAATAAAAAAATTGCGATTATCTTTTTTAGTCGATAATTCTCCATACTTTAAAAAGATAATTTTTTCCATAAACATCACCACTTAAATTTTTAAACGATTATATTCTACTTCAAAAACTTCTAAAAATCTATTAATTTCTAACACTGTTGTTAAATGCGATAAACTAATTCTAACACATGACTTACTTCTTTCTAAATCATTATAGATAGCCATGACACTACTGCAAATTTCATTGGGATTATTAACACTTACATATATTTCATGATTTGATAAGGCATTACTTAAAGATAAAGCTGATACCCCAAATAAACTAATATTAATAATATGGGGAATAGAATACTTAGTCGTATTAATTTTAATTCCCTCTAATTTAGATAATTTGCTTATTACTCTTTCATTTAAAAGAGTAATATATTTTTCTCTTTTTTCTAAATCTCTAATCGCTACTTTTAAAGCTTCTTTCATACTCACAATCAAAGGAAGAGGAGCTGTCCAAGGTTTATCGCTACTTTTTTTCGCCCCATACATTAAAGGCTTTAAGGTAACCCCACTATTTTTATATAAAAAGCCGATTCCTTTAGGACCATAAAATTTATGAGCACTCACACTCCCTAAATCAATATCTCGAAAACTAACGCTCATTTTCCCGATGGCTTGGGATAAATCGGAATGAAATAAAGTCTGATCATTTTCTTTTTTAATTATTTGGCGAAGCATTTTTAAGGGTTGTCTTACGCCAGTTTCATAATTAACCGCACTAATGCTTACTAAAATTGTGTCAGGTCTAATTAAATTTTTTAAATCATCAAATAAAATTAAACCATCTTCATCATTAGAGACATAACTTATTTCAAAACCAATACTTTCTAAATAATTACAAATTTGATATATAGATGGATGTTCTAATTTAGATACAATAATATGCTTACCCTTTTTATGATTTTGCATCGCTACCCCAATTAAAGCCATATTATTGGCTTCACTTGCCCCACTGGTATAAATAATTTCACTATCCATAATGTGAAACATATTGCTTATTTCATGTGTTGTATTATCCAGTAATTTCTTGGCTTCTTCTCCAAAAGTATTACTAGCGTAAATACTCCCAAAATATTCTTTAGAAATTTTGTTATAAGCATCTAGAGCATCAAGAGATATGGGGGTTGTCGCACTATAATCAAGATAAGTCATATTGAACACTCCTTCTACTTTAAAATTATACCAAAAAAGAGATAAATAGAAAAGATGAGATTAACTCATCCACCTTATTTTAAAATATATTCATATAATGTAGTATTTTGGGGACTAAAAGATAAGAAATCAGTTTGAGCATCATAACCCACTAAATTAAAATGTAAAGCCTTAATAAAACTACCATGGGAAACAATTAAAATAGTTTTATTAGGATATTCCTTCTTTATTTTTTCTAAAAATTTATGGGCTCTATTTAAACAATCTCTCGCTGATTCAATATGATAAGTTTGATCATTTAATTCATAATCCCATTGTCTTTTAATCATCTCAAGAGTTACTTTTTCTCCTTCTAAATCGCCAAAATGTCTTTCTAATAATAAGTCATCACTAATGATGGGTACTTTTCCTTGGACTAATATTTCCGCTGTTTTCATAGCTCTTTTTAAAGGAGAAGAAAAACAAATATCAATTTCTTTTAAATTAATTTTTTGCGCTAAATCTTTGGCCTCTTTGATTCCTTCTTCATTAATGTCAATATCCATAGTGCCTTGCAAAAGTCCTAATTTATTCCAATCAGTTTGGCCATGTCTAACAATAAATAACTTATTCATCTATTTACCACCTTTTATATTATTATAAATAAAGGCTTAGTTTTAAAAACTAAACCCGTAATTAACCTACTTTTTGCGCCTTATTATGATTAAATCTCGTAATTAAAGCATTAATTTTCTTAAGTCTTCGCCGACTGAATTGTTGATTAGGATAGGTATCATCCCCTAAAACTTTATTAAGAGGTAATTTATCATTACTATCATAAACTTTAAATTGATCTTTTAAATTATGAAAATCCGTTAAAACTTCTAAAATGAAATCTCTTGCTTGTTCACTCATTTCAATTGAACTTTCAAAAAATACTTCCGCTTCTTCACTTAAAATGCTAATTGTGCCTTCTAACGTAGCTTGGGGCGTCATATATTCATCAATGGTTCTATATATTTCCCTAATTTCATCATGGCCAAGACACCTAATGCCAATTAATTTATCAATAACATATGGTGTTACGATGCCAATTCTACTTAAAGCTTTATAATAGAAATAGACTGTTAATAAATCTTTAGGATCTTGAATAGTTAATAATTTTCCTAAAACATTAGGATCAATATTATATTCTTTAGCAAAAGATAATAAATGAATAGTTAATAAATCTTCTTCCTGATAAAACTTACAAAGATCAAAAACTTCTTCCCCACTAATATTATATAAATTTTCCAATTCTTCAATCGTAATTGTTTCTCTATTAATATACATTAATTTTGTTAATTCTTCTTCTGTCATTATTACACCTCAAAACTTTTTTAAAATTTTATTGTCTTTTTCCTCTTAAATCTTTTTTGGCTTTGCCTTTAACTTTTCTTGCTACTCTACTTCTATTGGGCTTTCTAGTTAGTGCTTCATCTTCAAAAAGATTAGTTTCTAAATTAGTATCACGTAAAGTGTTTTGTAAATCTATATATATTGGCAATAAAGCCGCTATAAAAATCTCTTGATTATCTTTCGAAAGGCTTAAAGATAAATCAAATAATTTTTCAATATCTCTATAAGCATCATTTACAAATTCAGGGTAACTTAAATCTATGTCGCTCCATTCTAAAACAAAAAAATAAACAAAAGCTATATAAGGATATGGTTTTTCTTTTAAATAATCCGAATTTGGCCAACCCATAGAATCTATTAATTCTCTATCATATTGCAGCATAGACACCATTGAACCATTTACTGGAGCAAAACGCGAAATTAATTTAAGATAAATATAAATTTGGATAATCTTCTTATAACGTTCCTCTAAATCAGGATTTTCATTTCGTAGGATTGGACTATTAAGTCCCGCTACTACTTCATAAGGAAAATTACTTAAACTCATAAGGATAACTATATTAGCCATTGTAGAATCATTTCCAAATTCTTTTGTCATTTTTTCTTTTTCTTCATCAGATAAATTTAGAGATTTAGCAACATCATCCATAGTTAAATCTAAAAGACCATGGCCAAAATTTTTCAAACAATTAATTAATTCATCATTCATTTTCAATCTTTCCCCCAAAAAAACATATTCATTATACTATTTTTATTATCTTTTATCAAGACCTTCTAATGAATTTAAAATCCCCATTACTGAGGATTATTATATTCTTCTAAGAGCCTTTTATGAATACCAGGTTCAATTATATTAATAGCATTAATCGCATTTTCTAAACTATTTTTAAAATTTCCTTTATAAAAAGCTACTTCCGCTTTGGAAAGCCCAAAGTCAACTTCCCGATTACTCATACGATAGCGATTACCATAGACAATTGCCATCTCGGCCATTTTGGCTGTTTTTACGGTTTCATTAATTGTATTATAAACTTTTAAAACTAAATCTCTCGCCGTATCTACTCTTAAATTTAAAGTTTTAATCGAGATTGGCCTTTTATCTAATTCTTTAATCATTTCATTAATAGCCAAGGTGGCTTCACTTAATTCCACATAATAGTTTTTCGGAATGATTGGCAGTTTATAACTTCTTACTTTTTCTTTAGCTTGGAGTAAGATATCTTTTATTTGGTCAAGTTCATCACGGGCCCTTAATTCATCTTCTTTTAAGCTACCCAAAGTTCTTAAAGCCACATTTAGTTTTTCTTCTTCATGAACAAGTTTATTATTTAAAATTTCCATTTCTTTAGCAAGACGTGAATAAGCTAAAGTCTTACTACGTTCCATTTCCACAACATGATCGTAAGATTCTCTAATATTACTAAATTCATCTTTAATTTCTTTAATGACTAAAACATCATCATCGGATAAATCATAACTATATTTAATATCATCAATCTTTCGATATAGTTCATTATTAATTTTTTCTAATTTACTAACCTTGATTAAAATACTTCTTTTATAATCTTCATATAAAGTTTTGGTTAGTTTTTCTTTATCAAAATCATTATATAAAGAATCAAAATAATCAAGCATGGTTTTAAGTTCAAATACTGAATCAACAACATTTAAAACATTTAAACGACTAAAGATATCTTGAATTTTCTTATTAACTTCTTCAATATTATATTCAATATTTAAATATTCGAGATTATAACCTTCTAAAACCATTTTATGATAGATATCTTCAATATCCGAAATTCTTTTAGGAATTAATACACTACCTAAATTAACAATAGATTTCGTTTCTTTAATAACTACTTTTAAATTTCCAATCACATCATCAATCGCTTTAACAATTCTCCCTACTTCTAAATATTCATTTTTTTCCATCGCCACTTCAAAAGCTTTGAATAATTTATCCACATTTTCAAATTGCAACTCAATAGGTTTTTTAATTATCTTATAATCATTAGTATTATTGTTATATAAGTTTCTAATTTCCCGATAATCGGCCTTTAATTTAATAATTGTTTCCCGATTCTTTTCTTCGGATAAAGTAAGATCTCGAATTTCATTAAGTAAAAAATCAGCTTTCGTTTTTAAATAACTAATATCGAGTTCCACATCAATTAAACCTTTTTTTAATTTAGAATAATTTTTTTCATTAAAATCATTTTGAAGTTCAATAATTTCATCCGTTATTTTGGGAATTTCTTTATCTCTAATACTTTCAAATCTTTTTTGCCAGTTTTTATATTTCTTTTTTAATTCTTGATTATTAACTAAAGCTTCCACTTTATTAAGTTCGGATAATATACTACTCGAAATAATTAAATTTTTATCTCTTTCTAAGGAATTAATTTCATTATTTAAAGTTTTCTTATATCTTTTATCCATGAACAATAAAACAATTACAACGACAATCATTGTAAATAAATAATAAGCAACCGCAATTAGTAAAAAAGTTTCTCTTGTCATAAAGAACCACCTTTACTATAAACATTTTATCATAATATTCCGACTTTTAGAATACACGAAAAGACATTTTTTGCGTTTTGTTAAAATTTGTCATTTTTTAGTTTTAAAAAAACAACTTTTAAAAGCTGTTTTAAGAAAAATATTTTTTTAACTCATCAATAGGTTTATTAAAATCATAATTTTGACAGACAAAAGAACCACTGACTAAATTTGCTATCTTTAACCCATTTAAGTAAGTCATCATTTTTAAATTTACGCCCCCATCAAGGCCAATTAAAACATTTTTATCTTGAAGATATTTTATTTTTTCAATAACTTCGGGATTAAATTCTTGACCACCAGCTCCTGGATTTACGCCCATCACTAAAACGTAATCTATTTGAGGTAAATATTTATCTAATAAATGGATGTCTTCATCAGGATTAATGGCGATACCCATTAAAATATGATTTTTTTTAACTAAAGAAATAACCTCTTCTAAGTTATCTTTAATATCATAATGAACTGTCATAATTTTAACTTTTAAACTAGTAAATAAAGGAATGTATTTTAAAGGATTAGCAACCATAAAATGCATATCCAAATACTTAGAGGTATTTTTTAAATTATTTAATAATTCTTCTATTTTAAAATTAGTATAAGGAACATAAGTGCTATCCATTAAATCAACATGAATAAAATCGGCATGGCTAGCATCGATTTTTTGAATGGTTTCTTCCTTTGGATAAATACTTTTTAAATAACTTACCGATATCATTTGACCTCCTTTAAAAACCTTTGATAATTTTCATAACGGCTTTCTAAAATTAAGCCTTTATTTAATTTAGTGATAACTTCACAATCTTTGGTCTTAATATGATTGCAATCTTTAAATTTACAATGAGCATTAACGAGTTCATTAAAACTATTTCTAATTTCTTCTTCGGAATAATTTTCTAAAGAAATTGCCGAAAATCCTGGCGTATCTACAATATAAAAATCATCTAAAGGAAAAAGTTCTACAATTCTCGTTGTATGTTTACCCCGATTTAAACTTAAAGATATTTCATCAGTTTTTAAATTTAAGGTCGGATCAAAATAATTAATTAAAGTGCTTTTACCGGCGCCAGTTTGGCCACAGACAGTCACGATTTTCCCTTTTAAATATTTTTTTAATTTCTTCCATTTTTGATTGGTAAAAACCGGTATTCCAATTTTTTCATAATAATTAAATACTTTACTTAGTTCTTTTAACTTTTTACTATCTACTAAATCTAGTTTAGTAAGAACAATAACTGGTTTAATTTTTTTAATAGTTATAATACTAATTAATTTATCTAATAAAGTTAAGTTTAAATCTGGTCTTTTTAAACTCGTTACAATAAGAGCAATATCGATATTAGCAACTAAAGGCCGATCTAAAGCATTCTTCCTAGGGCCTATCTCTTCAATGACTTTTTCTTCTTCATTTACTTTAACATGATCTCCCACTAGAGGTTTTATCTTTTGCTCACGAAATTTACCTCGACTTTTAGTATCGAGGTAATTATCACCAATTTTGACGGTAAAAGTATCGCTGTTAATTTTAACAATTAATCCTTCTTTTAACATAAACCATCACAATTATCACTAGGAGTAGTATTTTCGCTTTTGCTTACATAAACCCAAATTCTAAAGGATGCTCCTCCTTGGACAGGGGTTCCAGCACTTCTACTTTGACGATAGATAGTACCATCTAAATTATTTTCCGAAACAGTTTCGGTAATTTCTAATTTAAGATTATTTTCCGAACAGAAATCTTCGACATCTGAAACAGTATAAGTACCATCCGTAAAATCAGGATATGGCTTACCTACTTTAGCCACATAAAGACTAATACTGGCTCCCTTAGTTAAACTTTCGCCAGGCTCTACGGATTGTCTTACTATTTCATCAGTTTGGAATTCTTCATCATTATCGACTACTTCATCTTCAATATTAACAACTAATCCTCTAGCTTCTAGAGCGCCTTTGACTTCTAAATAATTTTTATGGGTATAGTCTTCAATATGAATAGTTTCATCTCCGGTAGAAACATAAAGTTTGATTTCCGAACCTTTTTTCCGTTTAGTTCCCGCCAGAGGAGAAGTTTTAACAACATCGCCTACTTCAATTTCTTTGGAAGATACTCCCTCTTGTTCATCCGAAATGGTAAATCCTTTCTTTTGTAAAATATCAATCGCCTCTTCGGCTTTTTTATTAGTTACATCAGGAACTTCAATAGTTTTGGTATTATGCATCGTCATAATTAAGACAAAGACTAAGGTAACTACAATGATGAGTCCCGTAAATATAGAGGCCAATTTAATTAAAATTTTATTTTGCTTTTTCAAATCATCACCTGTTATTTTCTTTACCACCACATCTTCTGTTTCAGTACTTTTTATTCTTTCTTTATTATTTCCACTTTTGCCTTCACTATTCTTTTTAGCTTCTGTTTTAACTTGTTTTATCATTTTAGTATCATCGGATACTTCTTGATATTTTAATTTTATCTTTGGTTCATTAATTCTTTCCGGTTCCAAACAAGTTTTTAAATCTTCGTGCATTTCTCTCGCATCGCTATAACGATTTTTGGGATTTTTCGCCGTCGCTTTAATAATAATATTTTCCACACTTTGAGGTATATCTGGGTCTTCTTCCCTAACACTTGGAAGAGGTTCTTTTAAATGTTTAAGGGCTATTTCCACGGCATTATCGCCTTTAAAAGGAAGTTTGCCCGTTAATAATTCATAAAATAAAATACCAATGGAATAGATATCACTTTGTAAAGTTGCCCCTTTACCACTTGCTTGTTCTGGTGGCAAATAATGAACACTTCCCATAACCGAATTAGTTTGGGTAAGTTGGGTCGAATTCATCGCCATGGCAATACCAAAATCGGTAATTTTGACTAAGCCATTTTCCAAAATCATGATATTTTGGGGTTTGATATCCCGGTGAATGATATAAGAATCATGGGCAACGGAAAGACCATCTGTTATTTGCATGACAATATCTACCGCTTCTCGTACGGTTAATTTGCCTCGCTTTTTCAGAAGTTGCTTTAAATGGCGTCCTTCAATATATTCCATAACAATATAATATTCCCCATTATCTTCCCCAACATCATAGACTTCCACAATATTAGGATTAGATAAACTACTCGCCGCTAAAGCTTCTCTTTGAAATCTTCTCACAAATTTCTCATCATTAGCTAAATCGCCTCTTAAAACTTTAACCGCCACATTGCGATCAAGAATTGTATCGTAGGCTAAATAAACATTAGCCATTCCCCCTTCACCAATACTTTTTATTACTTGGTAACGGTCACTAATCTTTTGCCCTTTCATTATCATAATTATTCACCATTCCTTGAAAGATATGCGATAGAGATGTTATCATTGCCACCTCGAGCATTACATTTTCTAATTAATTTTTCTACTTTTTCATAAGCGTCTAATTCTTCATCATTTAAAACTTTTTCAATTTGTTCTTCCGTTAACATATTGGTTAACCCGTCGCTACAAAGCATAATAGAATCAAATTCAATATCAATGACATCAAAAATATCCATATCAACTTTTTCAGCCGCTCCTAAAGCTTTCATTAAAACGTTTTTCTTGGGATGAATCTTGGCTTCTTCTTCGGTTAAATTACCAGCATCCACAAGTAAATTAACTAAAGTATGATCATGGGTTACTTTATGAAGTTTATGGTTTTTCATAACAAATCCTGAAGAATCACCAATATTACCAAAAATTAAATAATTCTTCGTTAAAAGAGCCACAACTAAAGTTGTTCCTAACCCTTTAGAATCGATATTTTCTTCCCCATATTCTAAAATTTCACCATTTATTTCATTAATATTATCATTAAGCCAATTGACGGCATCTAATTTTGACCCTATGGAAGGTGTTTCATTAAAACGCTTTCCTAAATGGGATACCGCAATACTAGAGGCAACTTCTCCCTTACGATGTCCACCCATGCCATCAGCAACAACAAGTAAGTATTCATTACTATCATTTTTTAAAATTGTAACGCTATCTTCATTATGACTTCTAACTCGTCCTGAGTCAGTCATGTAACATGATTCCATTTTTACACCTCTTTACTTCTTAGTTGACCACACGCTGCACTAATCGAATCCCCAAATTCTTTTCGGACAGTAACATTAATTCCTTGACTAGTTAATGCATCCTTAAATTCTTTTATTCTTGTACTTTTTTTAAATTCTAAATTATTGGTTTCATTATATGGTATTAGATTAACATAGACGTTCATTCCTTTTAAAAGATGAGCAAGTTCATATGCACAATCTAAGCTATCATTTACCATATTAAGCATAACATATTCTATAGTTATTCGTCTATTAGTTTTTAAAAGATATTTTCTTAAAGACGCCATTAGTTTACTAATATTATACACTTTATTAATCGGCATAATTTTATCTCTAATGGCATCATTCGGCGCATGCAAACTAACGGCTAAATTAACTTGCAAAGGAAAATTACTAAACTCTTCAATTTTGGGAACTAGCCCACAAGTCGAAATAGTTATATGCCTAGAACCAATGGCAAGTCCTTTCGGATAATTAATAATTTTTACAAAGTTAAGCACATTATCATAATTATCAAAAGGTTCGCCAATGCCCATAACGACTACGCTATTTATTTTATCTTTAATGTCATTTTCAATTAATAAAATTTGTTCCACCATTTCATAGGTTTCTAGACCTCTTACTTTTTTAAGCCGACCACTTTCACAGAATTTACATCCCATATTGCAACCAACTTCAGAAGAAACGCAGACACTTTTCCCATAATCATGTTCCATTAAAACGGCTTCTATAAAATTGCCATCTAAAAGTTCAAAAAGATATTTTTTAACTAATGATCCTTCTTCTTTTCTTTTTATCTTAATAAAATCAGTATTAAAATCTTTTTTTAAAGTCTCTCTTAACTCTTTTTTTAAATTCGTAAAATTAGCAATATCCCATTCTTTATGAATATAAAGCCATTCTAAAACTTGCTCGGCTTTATATTTTTTTTCGCCGATACTTAAAAAATAGTCTTCCAATGCTTCTTTAGTTAAACTCATTAAATTTCTCATAATTTAATTTTACTATAAATTGGCCAAAATGTATCTAAAAAAATGCAATTTCAAAAGAAAAAGAGCCGCTGCTCCTTTTCCCCAAAATTATCAGACATGCGACAAATTATGTCTGAGTGGCCATGTTTTCATGTCTTTAACATCTGACATGATTATAATGGTTAAGAAATTTTTTCTTAACAACGAAAGTATAACACACCCCACATTTTTAATCAAGAGTTTTGTCCGAATATATACACAATTTATTTTTTCGGTACTTGCAACATTTATAATACGCATAAGTAAAAGGAGTGCAAAAATGGAAAGATTAAGAAATTTAAGAGAAGAGGCAAATTTAACGCAAGCAGATTTAGCTAAGATAATTGGGATAAAAAGAGCTACTTATACTTCTTATGAGATTGAAAGAGATACTATTCCTATTATTCATTTAAATAGTCTATGTAATTATTTTGCGGTTTCAATCGATTACGTTTTAGGATTAACTGATAAGAAAAGTTATGATAATTTAAATCCTGAAATTAATAAAGAACTTCTCCATCAAAGATTAAAAGAACTACGAAAAGAAAACAAAATTACCCAAATCAAGATGGCCCAAATATTAAATATTTCCAGAAGCACATGGACAGGATATGAAAGTTGTAAATATCAAATACCGACCTTAATACTAGAAGAACTTGGAAGAAGATATCACACTTCAATCGATTATCTTTTAGGAAAAATTGATAAAAATTAATAACCCTTTTAACCATAATTTAAGCCTTATCATAAAATATTATGAAGTATGAAAGGAAGGTTTAATGACTAAAGGGATTTTAACAGCTAGAGAAAAAGAAGTCTTTGAACTACTAGTATTAAATAAAACTACTAAAGAAATTGCGGTATTTTTGGGAATTAGTGAAAAGACAGTACGCAATCATATTTCTAATACCATGCAAAAACTAGGAGTTAAAAGTCGAGCTCAAGCTGTTGTGGAATTATTAAAACTAGGAGAACTATCAATCTAAGTTCCTGATACTTTAAAGAATGATAAATTTCATTCTTTTTAAGTTATAAAAAATAAGGAAATAAGTATAATTAATTAGGTGGTTTTATGCTCAAAAGATTAGCCTTAAAAAAGACAATTATTATATCTTTATCTTTTCTAATTTTACTGATCATCTATTTTTTCCCGAGTAATGAAGCTTATAATATTCACACTACTCTAACCTATACTAATCCTGTTACTATTCCGATTTACCTAGTGGATGATAATAACTTAGTATCGCGTTTTGAAGTTATTAAAAAAAGTGAGGATATTAATACTTTAATCGAAGAAGTTATCCAAAATTTAACTATTGGAAGTAACGATACTTCTCATATTCCCAGTAATTTTAAACAAGTAATTCCGGAAGATACCAAAATAATTAATAAAGATTTAACGGATGGTTTATTAAAAATTAATTTCTCCAAAGAATTATTAAATGTTGAAGAAGAAAATGAAGAAAAAATGCTCGAAGCTTTAATCTATTCGTTAACGGAAATTAAAGATGTGAAAAAAATTATGATTTTTGTCGAAGGAGAGCTTTTAAAAAGTCTTCCCCATAGTGGCAAAACCTTGCCAAATACTTTAGATAGATCTTATGGCATAAATAAAGTCTATGAACTAGATAGTATGAAAGATATAACCAAAATAACCACTTATTATGTAAGTAAAATTGATGGGCTATCTTACTTTACGCCACTTACAACCGTGACTAATACCCAAAATGAAAAAGTCGAAATAATTATTGAAAAGTTAAAAACATCTCCAACTTATGAAACAAATCTGATTAGTTATCTTGCCTCTTCCGCTGAACTATTAAATTATGAAATACTAGAAAACTCCATTAATTTAAGTTTTAATAATCAAGTTTTAAATTTAGAAGAAAATAAAATTATCGAAGAAGTAAAATATGCCATTGCTCTTTCCATCCGAGATACCTATAATATAAATGAAACCATTTTTTATGTTGATGATCAATTAATCGATGCCTTTTTTATCTAGCCTAGGTAAAAAGGTATTTTTTTCCTTGAAATATTAATAATAATAGTATATAATTTTAATTGTTCCAGAAATCTGTTTCCGTAGCTCAGCTGGATAGAGCAATCGCCTTCTAAGCGATCGGTCAGGCGTTCGAATCGCCTCGGAAACACCATCTTAAAAATGACACACTTGATAAAAGTGTGTTTTTTTATGAAAAATCGTGCATAAGATAGATATTTATGATACAATTTAATTAATATACGAGGTGGCGGAAAAATGAAATTAAAAAAAGGTGTTTTAAGTAAAATTTTGATTGCTCTAGGAATTATTATTTTACTAGGGGTAGGTATTTATTCCTATGTTAAAATTAAAGCGAAACTCGATTATGAGAAAACTTATGAATACAAACTAATTACTAAAGGATATGAAAAAGATGAGGCTGTAAAAATAGCCAAAACTTTTAAAGATAAAGAAATTGAATATATTTTAAATCAAGATGTTAATGATATTTATTTAAAAATAGCTAATGATAAATACTTTATTTATGATAAATTATATGATTATTTAGCTTATCAAGCGGAAAATGAAGATAAAGAAATAAGAGAAATTGTCGAAAGAGTTAATACGAATACTAACAAAGCATATTATGAAGATGCCACTCCGACTGATATTTCGAAAAAAGAATTGATGCTGGTTAATAAATATACTTATTTAGATGAAACTTATGAACCAGAAGAATTAGTTACAATTTCTCAAACTTATTCTTATGGAGATTTAGGTAGCCAAAAAGCGACGCAAAGTACTTATGATGCTTTTCTCAATATGTGGAATGCTTCCCATGAGCAAGGATATTATTTAATGGTTAATTCTTCATATCGAACTCATGAAAAACAACAAAGTGTTTATGATGATTATAAAAAATCTTATGGTACAGCCTATGCTGATTCTATCGCCGCTCGCCCAGGATACTCTGAACATCAAACCGGTTATACTTTAGATATATTTGAAATGAATACCAGTCAAAAGACATTTCCGGAAACTGAATCATATAAGTGGTTAAAAGAAAATGCCCATAAATATGGCTTTATTCAAAGATATCCCGAAGATAAAGTTGATATTACGGGTTATAATTTTGAATCATGGCATTATCGCTATGTGGGAGTTGAAGCTGCCACTTATATCTATGAAAATAATATAACTTTTGATGAATATTATGCTTACTTTGTCAAGTAGGCATTTTTCATAGGTAAAATATTTAAAAAAAGAAGAATATTTGGTATAATATCTACTAGGTGAAATGTGTGAATTATCCCAATCAAATTAAAAAAGAATATCATAAAAATATCAGCTATGCTAACCGTGGAATGGATTTAGAGCAAATGATTAATGAAGCCAATGAATATTATTTAGAAAAAGATATGGCTTTAATTTATAAAAAACCCACTCCCATTGGGATTGTCAAAGTTAGTTATGAAAATAACCAACAAAAAATAAAAGATGCATATTTTGCTACCCAATCAACATTAGATTATAATGGATTATATAAAGGAAAATATGTGGAATTTGATGCCAAAAATACTGAATCTAAAACATCGTTTCCCATCATGAATGTTCATAGTCATCAAATTTTACACATTAGAAGAGTAATAAGACACGGAGGAATCGTTTTCTTAATTATTCGTATTAATGGGTTAATCTATTTGTTAAATGGACCAGATTTTATTGAATTTATTGATCATACGGAAAGAAAAAGCATTCCTTATGCATTTATAAAAGAAAAAGGTTATCTATTAGAATATAATTATAATAAAGGTCTGGATTACTTAAAAATTGTTGATTTAATTGGAGGATTTACAAATGAAGAAAATTAAATTAAAAATTCATAAAAGCAAAGATAAAGTAAAAGCACCAACTGAGAAAAAAGTGGTATGGAAAAGCGTTTTAAGTTTTTTACTTCTTTGTGCAATTGGAGTTATTAGTTTAGGTTTAATATTTGCTCTTTATATTGTTATTACATCACCGAATTTTGATAAATCGGAATTATATCAAAAAGAACCCACGATTCTTTATGATAAATATGGGGCGGAACTAGCAAGAGTTGGAGCGATGGATAGTGTCGTTATTACTTATGATGAAATACCTGATGTTTTAATTGATGCTTTAATTGCTACCGAAGACTCAAGATTTTTCCAACACAATGGTTTAGACTTATTTAGATTTTTAAAAGCCTCATTTTGGCAATTACTCGGTAGTGATAGTGCGGGTGGAGCTTCTACTCTATCCATGCAAGTTATTAAAAGAACTTATACCAATAGCCAAGATAAAGGTCTTGCAGGAATTATCCGGAAATTTACCGATATCTATATGGCGGTCTTCAAATTAGAGGCTAATTATACTAAAGAAGAAATTATTGAATTTTATCTTAATAGTCAATGGTTTGCTAATGCTGGAGATATCAATATTGAAAAAGGAATATATGGTATTGAACAAGCGAGTTTATATTTCTTTGGTAAATCTAGTAAAGATTTAAACTTAGCGGAAGCTTCCCTTCTTGTTGGAATGTTCCAAAATACTTATTATTTAAATCCTTATAGTTATCCCGATAAGGCTAAAGATAGACAAAAAACCGTTTTAAAATTAATGGTTAGACATGGTTATATTACCCAAGAAGAAGCCGATAATGCTCTAGCTATTCCTCTAGATAATCTTTTACTTAAACAAGAGAAAGGCGAAATTTTACAAGCAGAAAGTAAGCAAGCCTTCATTGATTACTGTTTAGATGAAGTAGAAAATAATTTAGGGGTAGATCCAAGAGAAGTTTCTCTAAAGATTTACACTACTTTTGATCCTAAAATTCAAGACATCCTAGAAAAAGTTGAAGATGGCGATGTTTATAAATTCCCAAATAGTTATGAAGAAACTGACGAGTATGTTGATGAAGGAATCGCGGTTACCAGCATTGCTGATGGTTCAATTGTAGCTTTATCAGGTGGAAGAAATTATAAAGGTAATGGTCAAAATTTAGCTACTGATATTAAAAAACAACCAGGTTCAACTGCTAAGCCAATATTTGACTATGCTATGTATATTGAACATATTTCACAAAGTTCTTACGCTATGTTCTTAGATGAACCAACAACTTATTCTACTGGTAAAAGAATAACAAACTATGATAATGGTTATAAACATTTAATAACGATGCGTGATGCCTTAAGAGATTCAAGAAATATTCCGGCATATTTAGCGTTTAAAGATGTAGCTAATTTAGATCAAAAAATCATTGAAGACTTTGTTCATAGTGTGGGTATTGATTATGGTGATACTTTATATGAATCAGCTTCAATCGGTGGTTTTGATGGTGTTTCTCCTCTTCAAATGGCTGCGGCTTATGCCACATTCGCGAGAGGGGGCTACTATATAAAACCTTATACTTATACCAGAATAATTAATAACGAAACGGAAAAAGAAATTAATTATAGTTATAGTAAAGAAAAAGTTATGGAAGAATCAACAGCTTATATGATTAATAGTATCCTAGATAATTATGGAGCTGGTGGTAAAAATGTCGCTAGTAAAACTGGTACTACTAACCTACCTAAAGATGTTAAAGATAACAATCATTTACCAAGTGGCGCTATTTTGGAAGTTTGGTATAATAGTTATTCTACCGAATATTCCGTATCATTATGGTATGGTTATAAACAATTATATCCTAATGCTTCGGAAACAAAACACTACATGACTAGTTCTAGTGGTGGTACAGCGAGAAGTACGATAATGAGTTATCTAGCGAAAAACATTCACAAAAATAAAAAGGAATTCCCTATGCCTAAAGGAGTTACGGCAGTTAATATTGAAAAAGAATCATTCCCGCCAAAATTATGTAGTGCATATACTCCAAAGAACTTATGTGTAACGGAATACTTTGTATCTGGTACTGAACCAACTGATGCCTCCCCTCGTTTCGATACTTTGCCAGATCCTACCAATGGTAGTTTTACTTTTAGTGGTAATACCATTACCTTAAAATGGACTCCCATAAGTACACCAGAAGCTATAGATCCTACAGCTTTAGCTAATCACTTTAATGAATATTATGGTAGTTATGCTAATCAATATTATAATTCTCGTTTACAATATAATAATTCGTATATCGGTAATTTAATCTATCGCATTTATTCGAAAAATAGTGATGGTACTTTAACCGAAATTGGTACAACCACTGGTAATACATTTAATTATTCTGCTTCAGTTGGTGGTAATTACACCTTTGTTGTTAAAGCCTCTTATTCGATATTTAAAGACAATATGTCTAATGGCTTAACAATTAGTACCAGAACCATTGATAATAATGTTAATAATATGGTTGATGGTAACCAAAATAATTCAAATAATAATAACAATAATAATGATGATGATGACACAGGATTAAATTAAAAAATTGAGGCTCTAGAATTTCTGGTGTGAAGTAAAAGCATTAAAAATTGAAAGCGAAAAAAAGAAAAGCAAGAATTTGTAGTGT
>CANQXW010000007.1 GCA_947627925.1 uncultured Bacilli bacterium
GAGTTCTATCCTTATGATCTTTCTGATACCATCGCTGCTGATGAAACTTACATTAAAATCTTAGGTAAAACCAATTATGTTTTCTTTTGGTTTGATGCCATTAAGAAGATTGTTACTTCTTATCGTGTCTTCGATAAACGTGATTCTTTATCTTCCATTAAAGCCGCTTATTCTACCTTAATCAAATATGATTCTTTACCTCAATCTTTAAAAGTCATTTCCGATGGAAATCCTATCTATAATGTTGCTAACCAGTATTGGTCTCAAAATGGCTTGCCTTTTCAACTTTTCCAGGTTATTGGTCTTACAAATCAAGATGATATCTCTAAAGAATATCGTTCTCAAAAACAAATCATTGAACGTTTTAATCGTACTTTAAAATATTATTATCGTCCTAAAGGTGGTTTTTCTTCTCTTGATAATGCCAATTCTTACATGGTCTTATTTGCTACTTACAACAACTTCTTAAGACCTAACAAAGCCCTTGATTGGAAAACTCCAGTTCAACTTCCTGAACTTATTGGTATTTCCAATATGCCTAACAAATGGATTGAACTTCTTAACCTCGGTTACAAATATTCCGATATTTACGCTTAAGTTAAAACTTTATTCCTTTTAACTTCTTTTCACCATGTCGTTTTTTATTAATTACTATTTTCAAAGAACATTTTTCCATCTTTTTTGATAGATCTATATCAAGATTTGCATCTTAATATCTTTTCCTTCCAGCATAATCAGTTTTCCATAAAACTTTTCACACTATCGTGTTTATAATACCGAATACAGATAACAACTAAAAATAATTTATGTTAACAACTACATAAATACTTCTACTCTTCTTATCTTATATGTTTATTATATAATACCCCCCCCCGGTGTCAAGTTTTGAATTTTATTTTGTTGATAATTGTATATGAATTTTTTCACGAAAAAACAAGGTATAACGCCTTGTTTATTTTAAATCCCAAATTAATGTCCTTCTCTTATCTTTAAAACCTATCTTATAATATAATTCTCTAGCAATTATATTTTGTTCCATCACATTAATTTCTATTTTAGAAGTATTATTTTCTTTAACCCAATTGCTAAATTCATCTATTAACTTTTTTCCTATTCCTAAATGTCGATAATCATCATCTACATATAAAGCATCTATTTGAGCAATATTTTCTTTTGTTCCTTCTAGTGGCTTTAGATAACCATAAATAAATCCTACGGCTTTATTATCATCTTTAGCCATTAAAAGACATTTTTCTGGATTACCTTTAATATGTCTATAAAAATCTTTAACAACAAAAGTAGAATCTATCGAATCATCATATTTTCTTTCATCTTGAATAAGAAGAGTCAAAAATTCATCAGCTACTTTATAATCTTCATCGTTAGCTTTTGTAATTATTATTTCCATAAATTACCTACTTTAAATTATCTTTAATGTATTTACTAGTATATTCTAAAGCTTCATCAATACTCATTTCTTGATAATCTTCTTTATTTCTTTCTTTAACTTCTATAAGATTATTTTCTACTTTTTTACCTATAGTTAAACGAAGGGGGATACCAATTAAATCCATATCTTTAAATTTAACTCCTGGTCTTTCATCTCGATCATCTAGTAAAACATCAATTCCTAATTGTTTTAAATTTTGATAAATTTTTTCAGAAATTTCAACTTGTTTAGAATCTTTATTATCAATTAAAACAATACATACTTCATAAGGAGCAATATTAACTGGGAATATCATGCCATGTTCATCATTATTTTGTTCAATTACAGAAGCTAATATTCTTCCTGGACCAATACCATAACAACCCATTACTACTGGTAATGATTTATTATTTTCATCTAAATAAGTAAGACCTAATTTTTCAGAATATTTTGTTCCTAATTTAAAGATATTACCTATTTCAATACCTTTTTTAAAATATAACTTTCCGCCACATATAGGGCAAGTATCTCCTTCTTTAACATTAACAATATCTCCAACTAAATCATATTCAAAATCATCAATATTAGCATTGATATAATGATAACCTAATTTATTGGCACCACAACAGAAATTTTGCATATTTAAAATTTCTCTATCAATTACAATCTTCGCTTTTAAATCAATGGGTCCAGTAAAACCTGGAACAGCATTACTTGTCGCAATTAAAGCATCATCAGCAAAATTAATTTCTCCAACTCCTAAAAGTTTAGAAGCCTTAACTAAATTTAATTCCCGATCTCCTCTTACAAAGAAAATAACTAGTTCATCATTAGCTTTCATAAGTAAGGCTTTAATAGATTTTTTAACATCTAATTTTAAATATTCACATACTTCTTCAATTGTTTCTTTATTAGGAGTTTCTACTAATTCTAATTTTTTCTTTTCTTCTTTCTTCTCTTCTTTACTTATTACTTCTGATACTTCTAGATTAGAGGCATAATCACAATTATCACATAATACTAGAATATCTTCCCCAATATCGGTAACAGCTTGATATTCTTCAGATAATGAACCACCCATTACCCCAGTATCAGCTTTAACTATTTTATAATCAAGACCAATGCGGTCAAAGATTTTATTATAAGCATCTCGCATTTGATGATAAGAAACATCTAATCCTTTTTCATCTCTATCAAATGAATAAGCATCTTTCATAATAAATTCTCTTACTCTAATAAGTCCATATCTTGGCCTTGGCTCATCTCTAAATTTATCAGCTTGCTGATAAATAGTAAATGGTAAATCTTTATAACTATTTACCACCGCTTTAGCCGCAATGGTAAATAATTCTTCATGCGTTGGACCTAAAGCATAAGGTTTTGCATATCTATCTTGTAAGCGAAACATACTGCTACCTAATGATGCTACTCTTCCACAAGCCTCATAATATTCTTCAGGAATTAAACTAGGCATTAATACTTCTTCAGCTCCCGCATTATCCATTTCTTCTTTAACTATTTTCTTAATTTTATCAATTACTTTTAATCCCATCGGCAAATACATGTATATTCCTGCCCCAACTTTTTTAATCATGCCACTACGCACTAAAAGATTGCCACTTCTACTTTCTTCATCTTTGGCATCTTCTCTTAAGGTGTAAAAATAACTTCCTTTTAATTTCATCTATTTGCCTTCTTTCTAGTTAATATTATAATCTAAATAGAAAAAGTAGTCTAGTTTAAAACTAAAACTACTATAATTTAAATTCTTTTTCAATTTGCAATCTATTTATTATTTATTGGGATCAACCATGATTTTTATTTCATTAGATGAACCACTAGTTAAATCTTCATAAGCATTTTGAACATCATCTAAACCAATTCTTTTAGTGACAAATTTTAATACATCAATTTCTTTATTCGCAATCATATCAATGCATTTAGCAAATTCTTCTTTTGTATAAGCAATTGCTCCGATTAAATGAGCTTCTTTCATAACAGCACTAACACTAGCAAAATTAATTGGACTCATAGAAACTCCCACTAAAATAACCGTACCACCTGGTTTAACTAAAGAAACCGCACTATTAACAGCAGGAGTATTGCCACAACATTCAATTACTTTATCAAAAGCATTATTGTGTTTTTCCATTTCTTCTTTATCTAAAGCATTAAGCCATTCATCAGCAGCGCCTAATTTAATAGCTAACTCTCCTCTTTTAGGATTCGTTTCAGAAACAACTACTTTACTAGCGCCACTTTTTTTGGAAAACATAGCACTAACTAAACCAATTATCCCCCCACCAACAACTAAGACTTGATCACCAACTTTAACATCAGCTAAATTAATAGCGTGATAGCCAACTGCAGTTGGCTCTACTAAGGCTCCTTCTTCATCACTCATATTATCAGGAATCTTTAAAACCATATCGCTTCTAACTTTAAGTCTTGGAGCAAGACCACCAGGATTATCTAAAGATAAACCACTGGCATGATCCCAAGTTTCAAGGCAATAATGAATATTGCCACTTAAACAAGCCTCACAATAACCACAAGGTGAGATAGGTAGCGCTGTTACTCTATCACCAACTTTTAAATCTTCTCTTCCTCCATTATCTACAACTACACCACAGTATTCATGACCCATAATAAGACCAACTGGCATACCTATTTCAAAATAATGTAAATCAGAGCCACAAATGCCTGTTTTCTTAACATCAATTAAAACTTTGCCATCTTCTTTTTGGGGTTCTGCTATTTCTTTAATTTCAAATTTTCTTTCCCCTTTTATTGCTACACATTTCATATTATCACCATTATTATTATATCAAATACCAATTATTTTATAAAATAGTTTTCCTATTTTGTTGACATATATTTAAGAAAAACATTTAGTAATTTTCCCTATTAATAATTTCTTTATTTCTTCATCACCAATATAATTTATTGAAAATGTTTTATAACCTATCTTATTGATACTGGCTCCACAGTGATATACTTCTTCTTTATCAATTATAAAATAACGATCATGATAACTATTATCATAATATACTTTTAAATTATGATATTGTTTATTATATCTATCAATATCTTGTTCTGTTAATAAATTATTCTTTTTAGTTATTATTTTTACTTTTACAGATAATCTTTTAATAATATCTAATATAGTATTATCCGCATAATTATCCACAATTATTAATTCTTTTTCAGCACTTTTAAATATCTCTAATATTTTGGAATAAGCATCATATATTTGACCATTAAAATATATGTCATTTGCACTTTTTCCTTTTTCTTCAAATTTATTAAATGACTCTTGTAATTTTTTTATATCATCATCATGTCTTAAAACCATATTATTGATAGCGTTTTGTTGAAATAAATTACTAGAAATATATTTTCGCATCAAAACAAAAGCATCCATTATTGCAATACTTACTTTAGCAGCCACATCACTTTTTAAAACTGTGGCAAGCATTGCTACGCCCTGCTCTGTAAATGCTCTTACATCATATCTTCGACCACCAAAATTGTTATTTTCCAAACTTGAGGTCGAAAATTTCGACCTCAAGTTGAGGTATTCTTCCATGTCTAATTTGAAGCTAAATCTTTCTGGAAATTTAAATAAATTGTTTCTTACTGCCTCATTTATTCTCTTAGTTTCGACTTGATATAATTTTGCTAAATCGCTATCCAACATCACTTGTTGTCCTCTTACTTCATAGATTAAATCCTCGATTTTATGCGGGTTTGCGCGCATTTCTACTAAATCAAAATTTTTAGCATCTTGAAAATCATTTAATATTTTTTTGTAAATTTTTTCTTTGTTTTCATTTCTTATTAAACTATTTAAAACCTCGATTCCTTCTAAAGAAAACACGTATGGCAAGTACTTAACATGTTGTCCTTTTTTGACTTCTAAGGTTTCAAATTGAAACCTTAAAGCATCATATTCTTCCTTGGTCAGTTGAAAACAAATGTCGTTTGAAAACCTATTTTCATTTCTTTTGACTATTAAATTGATTGACTTTGTTCCATTCTTACATTCATATAATTTGGCTAGATCACTATCTAGCATTACCCTTTTTCCTCTTACCTCATAAACTAAATTTTCTTTTACAATTTTTTCAATTTGATTATTCATATTACCAAAACCCTCCTTCTATTTTTTTCTCTAAGGTTCCAAATTGGAACCTTAGAGCTCATAAATAACCTCTTGCTTGTTTGTAAAAATTCAAGCCTTTTTATTTGTTTAATAAAGTTTTACTACCTTGCTGTATGATAACTATATCATCGAACTGTTGTTTTGACAAGCCTTTTTGGCAAATTTTAACAAATTTCTTCGCATTTTAAAATTTGCGGTTTCAATTTGAAACCGCAAATGCTATTTTTTATTATATTTTAATCAGATTTATAAATATAAGACATCAATATCTACATCATTATTTATGCCATCAATATGGCCATTATTACAAACTTGCCACATCATATATTTACCTTGATAAGAACTAGTATTAAAATCTTTAGTATAATGGGCTAACCAAACTGGATAGTCTTTTTTATTTTTCCAAATAGTTTCTAAATAAAATTTACTACTATAAAGCATTGCTTTATAACCAGATTCTTCTAAAGTATCCATATAAGTATTAGCAATTTCATTTATTTCATGGAAACTTAATTTATAACTATTCCACTTACTCCAGTTTTCCCAGTCAAAAGCAATTGGTAAATCTAATTTCTCTCCATCTAATTTATCTACAACCCATTTGGCGTGTTCTTTAACTTCATTAGTAGATCCTGCAACAGTAAAGAAATAAACTCCTACTTTTAAACCGGCTTCTTTAGCTTTTCTAATATTACTGGCATAATATTCATCATCATATAGCTCTCTTGTTGTTTGTCCTTGATAACCAATTCGCATCATAACGAATGACGCTCCTGCTTGCTTTACTTTTTCATAATCAATATCTTCTTGCCATTTAGAAACATCTATTCCTATTTCCGTATTATCTTTTTTATGTTTATTATAAACATCCTGAAATTCAGTAACAACCTTTTCGGTTGGAGTACTAGGAGTAGAATCATTTTCTTTCTTTTTAATAACATTTAAAGTAACATTAACATCTTTTTGATTTTTAGATGAATCACTTAAATGATAAACTAATTTATAAGTTCCTACTTTATTTAAATCATATAATCCTTCTATCTCACAAGTAATATTGCCATCATATTCATCCCCATAAGAGATTAAATTACATATATCTTCATCATAACCAACCTCGACTGTTTTATTAGTGCCACTAAAAACAATCGGAGCCTTACTATCAACCACATTAATATCAAATTTATAAACGTATTTTTTCTTCTCGAACCGATATTCTACTTCTACTTCCTTTTTCCCTAAAGTATTCGTATCTAATAACTTATTCTTTGATAAAATTTCGACATTATTTAAATTATCAATCAAATCATTTAAATAAATATCACTATAAACTTCCACTGTATCCATTATTGATTTAACATTTTCTCCCGTGGTATCCTCTATTATTTTTTCACTACAACCACAAACCAAGAAACACATTAAAACTATTAATATTTTTTTCATATTTACTCCTTAAGTATTATTATATTATGATTTAATTCTAAAAAAAAGATGTTATTTTACCAACATCTTATAAGTATTCAATAACTTTAATATTTTTATTTAACTTAGCAATTAAATCATCAGGTTCGTATTTCGAAAATATGCCAACAAAATGACTATGATCATTTAAAAACATATCGTAATATTCTAAAAATATTTTTTGATAATTAGTAACTCCTAATTCTTTTAAATAACTAATATTCTTTCCAACTAATTTCTTATGTTCTTTAATGGCATCAATTAATTTTTTCGGAGAATTATTTAAAAATTCCGCAATATCTTCTTTATTAAAATCATATTTTTCTAAAAATTTCATTTTTATCTTCCCCTTCCCGAATTAACCATAAATTCATCTGGTACTAAATCATTGAAGCTCACATATTCACCATTAGTATCTAATGTATCCATTGTCATATCATCAAAAGCATTAAGTCCTAATTCATCTTGCATAGATTCTCTTGTATAATCTCCGGTAGGGTTTTCCGGTCCAAAATTGAATTTATCAATTTCTTCTAAATTTGATTTAATATCTTGATATCTTTCAATTCTGGAATCTAAATCTTTTAAATCATCGCTCGTATTCATGAAATCATCATATCTTTCGATATCTTTTGGCTCTTCTAATGTTACACTTGCTGGACTTACTTCTGCACTTACAACCGGACTTTCTTCAGTCTTAACTTCTTCAACTTCTTCGCTAAATTCTTTTCCCCATTCTTTAGTATCAAATAAGAAACTTTTATAAGTGCCATCAGGATTTCTATATTCATGTTTCGTTTGAATGCAATATTTTATTTTCTTAAATAAATCTAAAGCGTCCCAAATTAAGGCTTCAGGATTTTGCGAATATAAATCAGTCGCATTAACTTCATGTAATATATCAAATTGTTTAGCAAAATTTTCTAAAGTCATAACTTTAACTTCTCTAGCTTTCGTAATATAAACACTTTGACTTCTTAAAAAATCTAAAGATCTTTTTAACTCATCATAATCAACATAAGCCAAAGAAGGCATAAATTTATCTTCTACTTTTGCTCTTTCTTCTTCACTTAAATCTGTAAATAAATCTAATTTATCTTTTAAACCTTTCTCCATATTATTCCTCCTAGTATGCTATTAATGGTACTTTCTTAGGATCTAGTCCACTATCTCTTAATTTATCTATAACATTTTCTAAGGTATCTTGATCATACTTAATTAAAATATTTGGATTTAAGTAAATATCAATTGGTTCTTTACCAATTTCCACTAATTTTTGAATCTTTCCTTCTAATTCTTTATCATAAAGTAAATCGACATTATCAACAAACATATCTAAATCAATATCATTTTCTTTAGCAAAATTAACATTTTTAGTTAAATCATTTTTATTATAATTAGCAAGTACTTTATCTAAATCATTATTCGTAAAGTCTAAATAATCAAATCCTAACTCCGTTAATAGATTGATTAATTCTTCTTTAGGAGATAAAGTTATTGCTTCTTCACTTTCTCCCTCTTCTTCGTCCTCAACGCTTTCTTTAGCTTCCGCAAATACTTCAGAGATACTCTTACCTTCTTTTTCCGCATTTTGAAGTTTATTTTCATATTCAAATAACGCATCTTCTGGGAACATTAAAAGTTTAGCCGCTTCTCTTTGTTCATCTTCCGTAAAATCAAATTTTTCTAATAAAGAAGTAATTGAATCACGGGTAATATTTATATTACCATTTAAAGCAAGTTCAAAATATTCATTTAATCTGGTTTGATTTTCTAAAGCTTCATCTTTTCTAATGCCTAACTCTTCAATCGTAGCTTCGGCGGCATTCATTTCTGATTCAACTTTTACAAGTTCATCTTCGGCTTTTTTCGTATCTTCTTGAACTTTAGAAATTGTCTTGGGAAGTAAAGAACCTACTTCTTCACTTAATTTATCAGGATTAAAATCAATTTTTAATTTTTCTAAAACTAATTTAAAATCTTCTGTTCTAATTCCACTTAAGGCGGCAACTAATTTTTCGCCTTCTTCACCTAGAACTCTTTCTTCTTCAGTTAAATTTTCTATTTTTTCTTGTAAAATTTTCTTTTCATTAGTTGTTCTTTCTTTGGTTTCTTCAGCGGTTTTTCTTTCTTTTTCCATCTTCGAAAGTATAACACTATCTTCCCCACGAAGGTTATATAATTTGTCTAGTAATTTAGTTATTTCTGCAGTTAACATCTTCATTATAACCACTCCCTCTTATTATAAGTAAATTATAACAAATTGTCCCATATTTGTAAACGTTTTACATTTAATTTCGTAAAAAAAAGAAGATTTTTTTAATTTTCTTCTTTCTCTAAAATTTTCCTTACTTTAACCTTCATTCTTTGCATTGTATTATCTACTTGCTTAGGAGTTAATTTTAAAATATCCGCAATTTCTAAATAAGTAAATCCTCTCGCCATTAAACTAAATACTTCATATTCTCTTTTGGTAAGACTCTCTTTTAAATTATTAATTAATTCCTGATACTTTTCTTCTTCCGCCATATTACTTAAAGGATCATTTTGCGAATTATCACTAATCGCATCCATTAATTTAGAATTATTATCATCATAAATAAAATCTAAAGAATACGTTTCTTGTAATCCTTTATATTTATCGCGATTGTATTTACGAATGATACTATTAAGTCTTCTTTCAATACATAAAGTAACAAATGTTACCAAGCTAGCATCTTTATTTTCATCAAAACACTTAAGGCCATCGGAAAATCCTACATTGCATTCACTAATTATCTCTTGATAATCAATATTTAAATTAGCTAAAAATCGCATATATTTATTAATTAAAATATCTATTACATAGCGATACTTATAAAATAATAAATTTTTAGCATCTTCATCATTTTCCCGATACATCATGATAAGTTCACTATCATTCGTATTCTTTAATTCTTCTTCGCTTATCATTTTATCATCCCATATATAAGTATTCCCGCTGATACAGAAGCATTTAGACTATTAATTTCACCTTTCATTGGAATACTTATAACTACATCACTATTTTCTTTCACAATTTTACTAATGCCTTTTCCTTCATTACCAATAACTAAAGCCTTTTTATCACTATAGCTAACACCCCGGTAATCTTCGCCCTCCATCGAAGCGGCATAGATAAAATAACCTCTCTCTTTTAAATAAGTTATTGCATTAACTAGATTGGAAACCATAATAATTTTTACGTGTTCAATCGCACCCGCACTAATATGGACTACCGTATCATTAACTAATACTGATCTATCTTTCGGAATAATTATATTTTTAATGCCCGCACATTCACAAGTTCTAATAATGGCTCCCAAATTATGGGGATCTTCTAAATGATCTAAAAGTAAAATAAAGTCACTATCAATATCTTCTAATTTAAAATACTCATAATCATAAACATCAACCACTATACCTTGATGATTACCTTTAACCATTTGATCAAGACGTGTCTTTGGTACTAAAGTATATTTTAAATTATTCTCTTTTAAATAAGTAATCGTTTCTTTACTACTTACATATATTTTTTTAATTCTTTTTTTATCTAATTCTTTTAAAACATTTTTTCCATATACTAGCATAAGAAACCACCTAAGGTTTATTTTAACATAATTTTTTAAAAATTACACTTCCCTTTTCTTTTTAAAACTGTTATAGTACCATAAAAAGGAGTAATTATGTTTAAATATACTTTAGATAATAAAAGATATCATACTTTAAATTATTTTTATCGTAAAAAGTTTAATAGTAAAGTTTTTAAAGTTCCTCTTGATGCTCACATGAGTTGCCCCAATAAAATAAAGGGGAATGGTTGTATTTTTTGTAGCAATAATAGTACTGCTAATATTACGGATAGTAATCTATCTATTAAAGAACAATTTATAAATAATATCAAAACTTTAGAAAAGAAATGGCCTAATAGTTTATATATTCCTTATTTTCAAAGTGGGACTAATACTTATGCCCCTCTAGGCACCTTAAAGCCATTATTTGAAGAACTTTTAAATTATCCTAAAGTAGTAGGACTAGCTATTGCTACTAGGCCTGATACTTTAAGTGATGAAGTCTTAGATTATTTAGAAGAATTAAATAAGAAAACTTTCTTAACGATTGAAATAGGCCTTCAAAGTAGCAATGATAATACTTTAAAATTTATTAAAAGAGGTCATGATACTAAATGTTTTATTGACACTGTTAAAAAACTAAAAAAAAGAAATATTTTTACCGTAGCCCATATTATTAATGGGCTACCGTATGAAACAGAAGAAGATATGCTTAATACCATAAAACTTTTAAATAATTTAAAAATAGATGGTATTAAAATACATATGCTTTATATTTCTAAAGATACTGAATTAGCCAGTATTTATGAAAAAGAACCATTTCCTATTTTATCTAAAGAAGAATATATTGATATAGTTATTAAAGAATTAGAATTATTAAACGAAGAAATAGTTATTGAAAGAATTACGGGAGACCCAATCAAAGAGGAATTAATAACTCCCACTTGGTTATTAAAGAAATTTTGTGTTTTAAATGATATCGACAAAGAAATGGTTAAAAGAAATACCTACCAAGGTAAGAAAGTTGAAGATTAATCAAAATATATTAAAAAACTGATAAAATTGAACATTTAGCATTAACATTTTTATCAGTCTTATTTTAAAATTTATATGTACTATTCTTATATATATGCCGTTTTCACCTAAACCTATATTAAACTATCCGGAGGTAAAATTTTTTCTTATTAATTTAATCATTCGAAATCAAATATGGAGTATTTATATCACCGTCACCGTCTGTGATTGTTATCTCGGATGAAAGATAGAAGACTGGACGAACCGCATACGCATAGCCCAAATTGCTGGTGCTCGCAACCCCGTTATTAAACACACCACACGCACAGTAATCGCCGTGGCACTTACCATACCTGGTCATTGTCCATTCAGTAGTTGCTGATGGTGCGATTGATCCTGTTGGTGTGTTGCTTGCTCTATTTAAGCCATTTTGAATAAATAACCAATTATTTGTATCTACTGTCCCTTTATTCGCATATAAATAATCACTTATATACATTAATCCTATTTTTTCTCCAGTAAAATTTTTTGAACCTTCATTTTGAAATACTGTTGGGTCACTACTTGATGTATCTCCTATATAATATGTTGGCGTATCTATTAAGTTTGTCCATTTCTCTTCTTGCATATAACTGTATTTGTCATTTTTTATAAATATATTTGGATATGATGATGATGTGTGTGTTCCGTTTAATCTCTTATATAAATCTGAATTTGGCCAGGTTATATCTGATGTATAACTATTGTGCCATGCAAAGGTGTTTGTATTACTACTTCCTTGGACTAATTTTGTTGCTTTGATTAATTTTAATCTTCCGTCTGTATCTATTCCTATTATTCGATACATGTATATATCCATATTGTCTTTACAATCTTTTTGGCTATTTGTTCCGAAACAGATAAAGTTATCTGTTACTTCATCTTTTGTTCCGATAAATCTCCTTAAGTCATCTTTAGCTCTACCCAACGTTTCATTTCTTATAGCTAATTGTTCAATTGACTCTAATGTTTTTCCTGCTGAATTTTGATCAATTAAACCTACCGCACTATCTGGGGTGGTTGGTTTAGCTGGTGTCTTGCCAAAGTATAATGAACAATATATTGTTTTATTGGATGTTATGGTTGCTGTATGACTTGCATTATCAAATGACAATACTTCTTCAGCGGGTACTTCAACATGATTCCCATAATAACATTCTGCTTTCTCATATTCTTTGTCAGTTGGCCATGAAGTCATTCCTTCTTGTAACTCTCCATCTATATAATAGGCTAATGTACTTTTACTTTTTATATTTTCATTATAACTTACTTTATTTATTTCTTTATTATTAAATGTTTTAAATGTTAAATACATTATTGGTATTTCTATTATTAATAATGTTATTAATATAGTTTTATATACTTTTTTCTTCATTACCTTTATCCCTCCACTTTATTAAAATAGGCATAACATAAATCTGGTACTTTATATTTTACTGTCATTTTATTATTTTCATATGTTATCTCTGTTTGAGTAGCTGTGACTTTATTATTACATTCATAACTATCTAATCTATATCCACTCTCTGGTATCTCTTGGATTGTATATTTCTTGTCACCTTTTTCTTTTACTATTGTTCCTTCATTTGATTCTACTAATGCTATGACATTTATATCTCCATTTAATTGATCATATTTGCTAAAGTCAATATTATAATATAATCTACATACTATTTGATGCGGTTTATCTTCACTTACAGTTATTTTTAAATTTCCTTTTTCATCAAAGCCATAATTACTATACTTTACTTTATCATTATCTAGTTCACTTTCTTCCGGTATACAATTACTCTTACTTTTTACTAAGGTATATTCTTTTATATCTACTGGTGCTGTTTCTAATACGACATATTCTTTGGGATTAAATATATCTTGAATATAATATAATAAGTTTATATCGGTATTTGTATCTAATGGTGTTGTATCTCCTTTAGCAAATTCTCCTATCTTAGTACTTAATATAGGTAGTTCATTACTACTACTATAATAGGCATATGAATTATGTGATGAAATAAGCCAAATAACTTGGATAATAATTACTAAAGCAATTATTATTAAACTTTTATATTCTTTAATAGTATTTAAGATTTTGTTTTCTTTTATTTTCACTTAAACCAATCCTTTGTGTTTATAATACCGAATTATTAATTCAATAAAAAACATTATGCACTAATACCTAGCATATTTTCAAATAAATTATACAAAACATCTTTTGTATTGTCAACACAAGATATGTTTTGTATACAATAATAACTTTAGGTGAATAACTATGAATATAAGTCGATTAAAAGAAATAAGAGAAGATAAAGATTTACTACAAAAAGATATTGCTAAAGTTTTAAATATAAAACAACAACAATATTCCGAATATGAAATAGGGAAAAGACTTATTCCTATTAATTATTTAAGTGATTTAGCAGATTTTTATAATGTATCTATTGATTATCTTTTGAGTAAAACTGATGTTAGAAAAATTTATCCTAAAAGTAATATTATTCCAAACAAAAAGTAGAGTTTCCTCTACTTTCAAATGGAATCCAAGATTCATCTATAATGTCAAAGCTTAGTAATGGTTTTACTATTACTTTCTTTTTGCCATTAAGAACATCTTTACTCCATTTAATGGGAATTATTTCTTCAAAGATTTTAGAATCATCAACAATTGAAATATGTTTTAAATCTTTTTTTGAAACTTTAAATTTTTCTTTTTTCATGTACCCTCCTCCTTCAGCCAATATTTTCAAATTGACTATTATAAAGTTCAGCGTATTTGCCATTTAATTTTAATAATTCTTCATGGGTACCTTGTTCAATTATATTTCCTTCATTCATCATTAAGATTAAATCAGCATTTTTAATTGTCGAAAGACGATGGGCAATGATAAATGAGGTTCTTCCTTCCGTTAATTTATCCATGGCTTTTTGGACTAATTCTTCGGTTCTTGTATCAACACTAGAAGTGGCTTCATCTAAAATTAAGAATGGGGCATCTTCAATCATACCTCTTGCAATAGTTAAGAGTTGTTTTTGACCACTTGATAAAGAATCATTATCGCCAATTAGGGTATCATAACCTTTAGGAAGCGTTTTAATAAAATGATGTAGCCCTACAATTTTACAAACTTCTTCTACTTTTTGATCGGAAACATCGGGTTTATTATATTTAATATTTTCTTTGATGGTTCCTTCAAAAACCCAAGTATCTTGTAAAACCATAATGAATAATCTATGAATATTATCTCTTGTTAATTCTTTAGTAGAAATACCATCAATTAAAATATCGCCATCTTTAATATTATAAAATTTCATAAGTAAGTTAACCATCGTTGTTTTACCAGCGCCCGTTGGACCGACAATGGCAATTTTTTCGCCTGGATTAACTTTAACATTAAAGTCTTTAATAATGGTTTTATTTTCATCATAACCAAATTTAACATGTTGAAATTCAATTTTTCCTTGAACATCTTTAGGATTGATTTCTTTAGTTAAAGAAGTTTCATCTTCCATTTCTTCCTCATCTAAAAATTCAAATACTCTTTCCGATGCGGCCGCGGTTGATTGCAAACTGGAGAAAGATTGAGCAATTTGAGTCATTGGTTGCGTAAATAAACGAACATATAACATGAAAGCGACAATTACACCAAAATCGATTACATTATTCATCGTAAGAAGAGCGCCCACAATACAAACACAGACATAGCCAAAATTACCAATGAAGCCCATGAACGGGTGCATTAAACCCGATAAGAATTGGCCTTTTTTAACATGGTCATAAATTCGATCATTAATTTCTCTAAACTTTTGATTAGCTTCATCTTTACCATTATAACTACGCATAACATTATGACCGGAATACATTTCTTCAATATGGCCATTTAATTCGCCAATTTCATTTTGGAGTTTTTGAAAGTATTTTTGACTTCTACTGATAACTAAGAACATAAAAGCAAAACCAATTAAACTAGAAAGAATAGCGGTAAGAGCCATAATACCATTAGTTACAATCATCATAATGATTGAACCAAATAGTAAAGTAATTGCTGTCACTAGCATACCCAAACTTTGGTTTAAAGTCATACTTAAAGTATCAACATCGTTAGTAACTCTTGATAATACATCACCATAACTATGTTTATCAAAATATTTAAGAGGCATCCGATTTATTTTTTCGGTTATTTCTCTTCTTAAATCTTTGGAAAATTTATTAGTTACTACGGCCATAATATATTGTTCAATATAACCAAAAATAGCACTAATAACATAAATGATTAATAAAGTAAGAGCTATGCTTTTAACTTTAGCCATATCAATACCAGTGACTAATCCTGCCATAATAGTATTAGTTATATCTCTTAATTTATCAGGACCAATTATCGATAAGATAGAACTAATTACGGCAAGTGCGACCGCTAGGATAATGGGAATTAAATAAGGGCGACAAAACTTAATTAAATTTTGCATTGATTTTTTAAAGTCTTTAGGCTTTTCATTATTATGCGGTCTTCTTCCATTATGCATTTTCTTTCGCCTCCTTTAAATTCCCCTTTAACTCTTCTTCACTTAATTGGGATAGAGCAATTTCTTTATAGATTACACAATTTTGCATTAGTTCTTCGTGAGTACCCATACCCACTACTTTTCCTTCATCTAGTACTATTATTTTATCAGCATCTTTAATTGTGCCTATTCTTTGCGCCACAATTAAATTAGTTGCATCTTTGGTATATTTTTTTAGTGCTTTTCTTAAAGCAAAATCTGTTTTATAATCAAGTGCCGAAAAAGAATCATCAAAAATATAAATTTCGGGATCTTTGAAAATAGCTCTCGCAATCGCGAGTCTTTGTTTTTGACCACCAGAAATATTAGTTCCACCTCTCGCAATTGGCGCATCATAAGTATCTTCCATTTTTAAGACAAAGTCTTCTCCTTGAGCTACTTTAATCGCTTCTTTAATTTTTTCTTTAGAACTCTTTTTCTTTCCCCTAACGCCATAAGTAACATTAGAAGATACCGTACCACTAAAGATAACAGCTTTTTGAGGAATATAACCAATAATATTATTTAAACTTTCTTGTTTATAATCTTTAACATTAACGCCATCAACTAATACTTCCCCTTCGGTGGCATCATAAAACCGCGGCACTAGATTAATTAAAGTTGATTTACCACTACCAGTAGAGCCAATGAAAGCTATTGTTTCTCCTTTGCTAGCCTTAAAAGAAACATTTTGCAACATATATTCTTCGGCATCAGGATATTTAAAGGAAACATTTTTAAATTCTACAGTTCCTACTTCTTTACCTTTAGTTTCCTTGCCATCTTTAATATGTTCTTCCGTTTCTAAAACTTCCAAAATTCGTTTGGCTGAAACTGAGGCTCTTGGATACATTACAAAAATCATAATTAATAACATAAAAGAAATTAAAACTTGCATAGCATAACTAGAAAAAACAACCATATCCCCAAAAAGATTTATTTTACCCATAACATTGGCTTTTTCAATCAAAATAGCGCCGATAAAATAAATAGCTAGAGAAAGACCGGAAGAAATTAAAGACATAACGGGCGATAATAAGCCCATCGTCTTTTGATTAAATAATTGAACATTTTTTAATTCTTCGTTAGCATTTTCAAATTTCTTTTGTTGATAACTTTCGGCATTAAAAGCTCTAATAACTCTAATACCCATTAAGTTTTCTCTCGTGATTCTATTTAAGTTATCCGTTAGTTTTTGCACAATTTTAAATTTAGGAAAAACTAACATCATTAAAATAACAATCGTAATGAGTAAAATAACAACCCCAATAATAGTGGCTAAAGTCCAGTTCCAATTTTTACCCGCAATTTTTAAAATAGCCCAAGCGGCCATAATTGGGGCTTTAATCATGGCTTGAAGTCCCATCGCAATAAGCATTTGCACTTGCGTAACATCATTAGTAGTTCTCGTTATTAAACTACTTGTAGAAAATATTTTAATTTCTTCTTGGCCAAAATCATTAACTTTTTCAAAAATACTTTGGCGAATAACTTTACCAAAATAAGCGGCCACTGTGGCAGCAAAATAACCCACAATAACGGAAGCTACTAAACTACCAAAAGCACATAAAAGCATATATTTTCCTTCATTTAAAATATCGGCCATTTTACTACCTTCAGTTTGCACTAAAACTGTAATATTAGACATATAATCCGGTATTTTTAATTCTAAATAAACATTAATAGCCACAAAAAAGACACATATTAAAGCATATAAAAAATGTCTTTTGCCTAATTTTTTAAATAATTTAAACATTTAACCATCTCCTTAAGCTGCATTTATGATTTTACCAGCAATTAAAATATATTGCAATAATAATCAAACATTCCTAATTTTAAACTTATTTTGTGATAAAATAATGAAAACTTGCTAATCTTTAGCAAGCGTACTTTCTCCGGTTTCATAATTTATTTCAATTCCGGATTGCACATTATATATATAAACATTAAATTTAATTCCTTTACCATTATCTTCAATTGATAAGGCTTCCATTTGAATACCACTTGCTAAAAGATTAGTTCCCTCAAATATTGGCGTTACCCTGTAAGCCACATGATTATTCGTTTTTTTAATATAACTTGCCACTTCATTTTCAAAATCTAACATGGCACCCGTATTAGTTTCTCTGGTACAAGTAATTAAATTATTAGGGTTAGCATTTTCGCCCGTAAGTTGATAACCAATCAAATGACAACGATTATATAAATATTTACCATCGACTATATCATATTTAACTGTATGCCAACCACTAGGTTTAATCATCCCGATACTACCTCTTTCTTCTGTAGGCATTAAATCTTTCCCAATAATTGCAAAGGCTTTAGTACATCTTCCTAAAATATCCAATTCGCCATATTCTTCTTTGGAAATAGGTTCTAAATCTTCTTCTGAAAACTCGGGATTATTCTCATTCAAATAAACATAGGCTTTACCACTATAAGCGGGAATATCCTCTAGTGCATAAGAATTATGAGAGTAAGCATAACTATAGATAAACTTTTTAATATCATCGGCATAATTATAATAGATAAAAAGAAAAACTATAATTAGTAAAGATACTCCTAGGCTTAAATTTTTTTTACTTCTTCTCTTGGCCACGATTTAAACTCCTTTTTTTACCTTTTTCGGGAGAAATGACTTCTTCGACAAGAGGAGTTAAAGCCATTTCCACTTTTCTAATTAAATTAAGTAAATAACTAGCTTCCATATCATTTGGTCTTGGAAAAATCCCTTTAACTTTCTCATATCTCGGTGTATATAGTCCTCTCTCAACTGGACTTGTAAGCATTCCTTTTTTAGAAGGTATTTGTAATTTAAAAGTACGATAATTACGTTCCGGTTTACCGATAGGAATAGTTAAAATAGAATAAAGTCTTTCATTATAATAACTTTCAATAATGTATGATTTATTAAATTCTATAATATCTAAATCAACTAATGAACCTTTTATTAAGCCTTTCTTTTGATAAAAAAGATATTGCGATACAAGTTCGGTTAAATGATCAAAACACTGAATTGGTTTTAATAATTCCCTCTTTTCTTCTTCGTAAGCTAAAGATACTTCTTCATAAGCTATTTGATAATCTAAAGGTTTAGATAAGTCATTATCATTAATACCCATATAACCTAGGCTTCTTAATTTTTCATCATAAAGATTAACCGCAACAGAGGTAGCTGCTAAAAGATTGCTTACTATCCTTCTTTCCTCGGCATTATATGGAAGATCTTCTCTTAAAACTGGTATATTTATTTCTTCAGGGTCTGATATTTCGCCTTTTCTCGTACTAAAAAGATATTTTAAATGAACAGAAGAGGCAAAGCCATTTTTTAAAATTTCGCCATCTTCATCAAGTTCCGTAATAGGATTACTATCAATTGTCATTAATAAAGTTTGGCATCTTCCCGTTTTCTTCGCTTGTTCACTACATTCAATCCTTAAATCAAAAAGATTTAAAAAAGCTAGACCACTTCCTAAAATAATATCAAAATCTCCTAAAGAATTTAAAACAGAATGCCAGATATCAGCACTATCAAGCCTAAGGCACGTAAATTGTACTCCTAAAGTATCTCTTACGATGTCACTCCAATCATTCTCATTTTGTCTACTTAGATATAATACTTTTAAATTACTTTTAAATCTAGGAACAATCACATTTAAATTTTCTCTTTCAGGAATAGGAGTAAAACTTAAAGGAATATAATTTCGCTCTAAAGTATGATTAGTTTCTAAAAAGAAGGGTATTTTATCTAAAAGATAACCTAAACTACCACGAAAAGATGATATAGTTTTATTATAACTAAATTCGGCTTTAGACTCATCTTCAAAAATATTAACCGTTATAGTGCCATATTTTTTCTCTAAATAAGGAATTTCTTTATCTAAATAATCTCTTCCTGCTTTAACACTACTTCCCATGATAATCACATGGTATTGACTTAACCTTGGTATACTTTTTTCATAATAACGACTAGCTAATATTCTCGATTTAAAATGATCAATATTTTCATATCCTTGTCTTTTTAAACCATCTAAAATAGTATTATCCTCACTGATTAATAATATTCTACTCTTCTTTTTAATTTCTTCAACTTCATCCCAAAGCCTCCTTATAACTCTATATAAATTATATACCAAGTTTTAAAATGTGAAAACCATTTTTTGATAAAAACACGTGTTACCAAAAAAGAATCCTAAGATGTTTTCTTAAGATTCTTTTTTCTTTTTGTTAATAAATTTATCTAAAGCAGCTAGCATTGGTGGCAACAAGAAAATAATGAGAATGGATGCACAAATAGTTCCTTCAGATAAAGTTTTACAAATTTTGGCCGCGACTTCAGAAGCAAAATTACCCACAATTAAAGTAACAATAATTAAGATGGAAGCGCTTGTAATAATGGTATGCATCGAATTGTTATAAGCATTAGTTAAAGAGGTTTCTATATTTTGTGTACTTCTTTCCTCTAAATAGTAAGAAGTATACAAAATGGCATAATCAATGGTAGCCCCCATTAAAATACTTTGAACAATTAATATCGAAATGAAATAAACAGAACCACTAAAGGATAAAATACCCATGATTAAGAATATAGCACTTTGAATTAATAATACTAACATAGTAGCTATCTTTAAAGATTTAAAAGTATAAGCTACAACGATAAAGATAAAAATCATTGTTAAAATAGTAATTAAATTAAGTTCTCCTGAGAAAGTATGAGTCATTTCTAAAGCCATTGGGGAATCTCCCACTAAATAATATTCCCCTTTACCTTCTAACTTATCATTTATATCATTTAGAAAGGCAAAAGTATCTTTACTTTCCGGCTCTAAATAAGTATTAAGTAAAGCCCGATGATATTTAGGACTAATCAAGCTTACTTTAGCATCATCAATTTTTTGATCGCCGGCAATTATATCTTCTCTTAAGTCTTCTTTAATATAATCATCAAATCTTTTATCTTCTAAAATATCCGTTTTAAGATAATGAATAAATTCTTCAACCGTCATTTGATAATCATCACTATATTGTTTTTCACTACCATAATAAATATAAACTAAATCAATTAAATCTTTATCCAAATCTTTACTTAATGGAGAAAGTAAATTATATAACTCTTTACTAGTATATTCTTGTTTATTTAAAGAATTATTAATTACTTTATTAACTATCTTTAATTTATTAACTGAATCACTACTTAAAGTATTAGCATATTCACTTTTTAAAACATCATTTAATAAAAAGTTAATAAATTCTTGATAAGACAAAGATACTTTTTCTTTTGCGCTTTGGTATAAAGCATAAATTAAATTTATATCTTCTTCTTTAACATTTAAAAATTCAGCCATTTCTTTCCCGGAAAAAGTTTGATTACTATGACTACTTTCCATAATATTTAAAAGTAAATTTAAATTATCTAAAGTATTACTATCTATTTTACTGACTAAATTATCATCAAAAATAATCATCTTTACAAATTCATAAGGGGTTAAAGAAACGGTATCTTGATAATATAAGATATAAACATTTTTTAAATTATCTTTAGCCAAATTTAAAACTTTACTCATTTCTTCATATTGATAGGTTTGCTTATTAATAGTGCTTTCCATAATGGTTTTGGCCAAGGTTAATTTACCTAAAAGGGCTTCATCATTTAAGTTATAACCACTACTTATGATAGCATTAACAAGTTCATAAGGACTATGAAGACTTGTACTATCCATAAGAGAATCTATTAAAGAAACATCTATGCCTAAAAGTGATTCTAATTCAGCATTAGTCATCTTTTGCTTAATAATGGCCTCATCACTGAAAGTTTTAATTAAATTTAAGTTAGCTACATCTTCCCTACTTAAACTTTCTTTAACCAAAGAATTATCTAACATAAAATTGACTAAAGAAGATATACTTAACCGATAATTTAGTATTTCATCATTTAAATAATATAAGTAAATATTTTTAACTACTTCTTCATCTATTCCTAAAGTACTAGCCATATTTTGACTACTTAAAGATTTATTTATTAAGTTACCATCAGAGTACTTAGCTAAAAGATTGATCTCATTTTTCATCTCTTCATCAAATAAAGAAGCATACTGTTCTTTCGGCAAAATATTATTTTGAACAAAAGTAGCAAAACTATTTAAAGTAAGATAAGTTTGATTATTTTTAGCATTATATAAAACCATTAAATCATCATAACTAGAACTTTTAATATTTAAAGTTTTTGTTATTTCCTCTTTACTTCTTTTTTGGCTAATACTTTTTGAGTTGGTAAAGTTTTTTAAAGTATCAATATCTTGTTTCATACTTTCGCTAATATGACTATTCATGTCTTTATTTTTATACACTTTAGTTTTAATAAAATCTAATAAAGTATCTAAATTAATTTTATTGTTTTCTTCTGGATTAAAATAATGATAATAAACAATTTTCGTTAAATAATCTTCAATTTCGGTATCGGTATCTAATTCTTTTAATTTCGGATTTAAATCATTATAAGCTAGTCTTTCATTAATGGTATTGCCATAACATAAAGCTTCTTTAAGATAAGGATTATCTTTTACGGAATTACAAATATTTGTAATATCATCTTCCATTTCTTTATCATAAATTAAAACAATTTGATTGTTAAGAGGGAAGACTTTCTCGATTTCATTAACTTCTGAAGAAGTATATAATATTCCTAAATTACCTTTAAGGAAAAAGCTACCTACTAAAATGATAACAAAAAGAATAACGCCAACATAACGCACTTTATAGGCAAATTTACCGAGAAAATGTAATTTAAAAATAGGACATTTTTTCTTCCACTTAAAGATTAATTTATCAAAAAGTAAAATTAAGAAAGGTAAAATAGTCAAGATGCTTATTAAACTAAATAAAACGCCTTTGGCTAAAACAAAACCTAAATCTTTACCAATCGTAAAGCTCATAAATACTAAAGCTAAAAGACCAACGATGGTCGTAACTGAACTACTAGATATCGACTTAAAAGAATGATATAACGCTTTTTTCATCGCTTTAACTTTATCTTCTTCGCCTTCTCTTTCTTGACGATATCTATTCATAAGCATAATAGAATAATCCATGGATAAAGCCATTTGCAATATGGCAGCGATGGAATTTGTAATATTGGAAACACTACCAAAAATAAAATTCGTTCCTTTATTTAAGAAGACGGCGATTAAAATAGCAAAAAGGAATAAAAAAGGTTCAATATAAGACTCAGACATAATAATTAAAATGACTAAAGCACTTAAAACTGCGATAACAACAATATAAAAAGGTAAAACATTTTTATTTTCGGAAGAAATAGATCCTGATGTATCTACTAAATTATCTTTAAAATGCTCTACGACTTCGGTGTAGACGTATTTAGCCTCTTTAGAAGAAGAATCATAATCTAAATTTAAAACATATAAAGTATAATTATCCTTATTATAATATTCATTATCTTCATACTCGACTTCATCAACATATTTTAAATTTTCTAAATACTCTAAAGATTTAGCCTTATCCTCATCGGATAAATCTTTAAGCATAATATCTAAGGAACTGATCTTATCGTCAAAATTATCTTCCATGATGTCTAAGCCCTTACGAACATCAGAACTTTTAGGAAGATATTCCATGATATCGTAATTAATTTTCGTAAATTTGGTGGAAAAAACCGCTAAAATAGTTAAGATGATAAAAACGATAAAAATCCAAGCTCTTTTTTCCACAATAAAATCTGTTATTTTTCGCATATTTTTTCCTCTTTTCTAGGCGAAACCAATCTAAATTATAAAATAATTATTCTAAAAAATAAATAACATTTTATTAAATAGTGTCTAAATTTTAACACTGTCTTTAAATGTGTTCAAATATATGTTAAAATGATTAAGGGTGATACCATGAAAGTTAAAATGAAAAATTCTTCTTCCTTAAAGACCCGAGATAAAATCAAAAGCGCTTTTGCCAAAGAAGTTAAAATTAAAAAAGATGTTGATAAAATAACTGTTACAGATATTACCAAACTGGCCGAGATTACCCGGGGTACATTTTATACCCATTATGATAATATTTATGATGTTGCTAAAGAATTCCAAGATGAAACTTTAAATGTTTTAACCAGTAATTTAAGTAAATTAAAAACAAAAGAAAATATTGATTTATTTTTCGATACGATGATGAATTATTTAGAAGAACATGAAGATATTTATGCGATGCTTCTTTCCAGTAATGATCCCTTTTTATTTACAGGGAATTTAAATAAAATCATTTTAGATAATTTAGCTTCCGTTTTACCTAAAGAGAAAATTAAATCTCATGAACTTCTTATTTCTATTTATCTTGACGGGAGTATTTCGTTAATTATCAAACATTTTCGCAAAGAAATTCCTTACTCTTTAGAAGAAATTAGCAAGGTCATTAAGGAAACTTTTAAGAAACTATTTTAGGAGGTAGGTAGTAATATGAAAAAGATTTTATTAAGTTTAGGACTTTTCTTAATTCCATTTTGCACTTTTGCGGAAGATATAACTAAAAATGTAACTATTTTGGTTAATAATGAAAAGCTAGCTAAAATAACTGATGGCAATGAAAATAGTTATGTTACTTTAAAAGATGGTGGAGAAATTACAATTACCAGTGATACAGATATTGCTGGCATCTATATAATATATGAATTAAGTAGTCAAAAAGGTGTTCTTGAATATAATGCCAAATCTCAAAATTTAGGAGATAATAATTTTTTACATGAATATGTTAAATTAGAAGAAAAAACTAAAGAAGCCAAAATAACTTATGAAACGGAAACTAAAATTGGCGAGATTTATGTTTTAAGTGAAGGTGAACTTCCTAGTTTTGTGGAAGTTTGGAATCCACCTTTTGAGAAAGCTGACTTACTTTTATTTTCCACCCATAGCGATGATGAACAATTATTTTTCTTAGGGCTCATCCCTACATATGTCGCCAGAGGGGCTAATGTTCAAGTTGTTTATTTTACTAATCATTTTGATAACCCTAAAAGATTACATGAACAACTTCACGGTCTTTATACTGTGGGGATTAGAAACTATCCCGTTATCGGAATAATCCCTGATGCTTGGTCCACCACTTTAGATGGGGCGATTAAAAATATGAATAAAAGTAATCTAACAGAAGATGATGCGCTAAAATATGAAGTTGCAAATATTCGGCGGTTTAAACCCCTAGTAATTGTAGGGCATGATGAAAATGGGGAATATAGTCATGGGCAACATATCTTAAATACTTATATTTTAAAAAAAGCTATAATAAAGGCTAATGATCCTACTTATGATGAAGAATCTTTAAATAATTATGGCTTATGGGACACACCTAAATTATACTTACATTTATATAAGGAAAATCCTATCGTGATGGATTATGATACCCCATTAGAGTATTTTGATGGCAAAACGGCTTATGAAGTAAGTAAAGAAGGTTATAGTAAACACTTAAGTCAACAATGGACTTGGTTTACGGCTTGGATTTTAGGAAAGAATAAAGAATTTACGAAAGCTACCGAGATTAAAACTTATTCCCCTTTAGAATTTGGCTTATATCGTTCTTTAGTTGGGGAAGATATTAATAAAAATGATATGTTTGAAAATTTAACTTTAAGAAAAGATGAAGTTAAAGAAGAAAAGAAAGACGAAAACATTAAGGAAGAAAAAAAGGAAAAAGAAAATAAGCTGCAAGATTTAATTCTTCCTTTAACACTTATCTCTTCTTCCCTAGTTATCCTGATAATTATTCTTTTAATAAAACGCAAAAAATAATATGCTAATCCATATTATTTTTTATTGTAATAGTATATTTACTAACACCCCGATAGTTATTATTTTCATCAAAATCATCTTCATCATAAGTAAAAGCCATTAAAGTAATATCCGAAATAATATCTTGAACATTAACTCCCGCGGTTAATTTAATTGATGTAAGTAAAGTTTCACTATTATACTCTTCTTCGGTAGTATGGCTATACCAACCACCACTACGATGATAATCATCATATAAATATATTTCTAAAAATTCAAAAAAATCTTCCGTATCTTTAGGGCTTAAAATAGTTTTTTGAATACTCTTTTCTAAAGTATCAAAACTTATATAATAACCTATTTTATAATTTAAAGGATTAAGGTAATTATCTTTATATTCATCAAATAACGCAATTTGATTTTTACTACTAATCTCTTCTTCATTAGTATAGTATACTTCAAAAGAAGAAATATCATTATGATAAGACCAAGTACTTGCATATTCCTTAATTAAAGTTCTGTTCTTGCCATTATGATAATTTTTATATAATCCTAAAACTATTTTATTATCATCAACATATTTTTCTTCTTCAATTTCATCTTTAATTTCTTCCTTAGGTTCTTCTACAGGTATATTTTTAGGCTTATTAAAATAAACATAAACTAAAATACCACCAATTATTAAAATTAAAGAAATAACTCCTATTATAATTTTTTTCATAAACATCTATATCATTATAAAATATATATTTTTATTAAACAATAAATATCTTTTAATTTTATTTTTTAAAACTCGGTTTTACTAATTCTAATGTTTTAACATAATCATAACCAATTAAACCATTGTGATAATATTCAAAATTCTTTTCATCCATCACATCTATTTCGCCACCATAACCTCTTTGATGAGTCCATATACCACTTTCTTCTTGTCTAGCAAAATGGCCATCAACTCCTCTATCTCCTAAAAAGCAAGCCATTTTATAACCACCATGTGTTGGCTTTGCATCTTTGTCTACATTAAAATGCTCTATTCCTAATGTATTTAAATCGCAAGTAATTCGCGCACAAAATTCTAGATTAGATAAAGCATTGCCAACAGAAAGACCACTCAATTCCCCAGGAAACAATTTAAATGGGCCATCGATTAAAGAATTATATAATTCCACAAAATTAGAAGGTATAGGTAAATCTAAAGCATATAGGTAACAATTACTTACACAAAAACTTTCAGGAAGATTATCTAAAGGTTTTTGTTGGGACAAAATTAGCACTTTAAAATATTTTTGTAATAATTTAAGAAAATGTTTACGATATTGAAGAATATTACCTTGTGCTTGATAAAATTTGGTCAAAGTAATTAATTCAGAATAAATGTCCTCTAAAATGTCTTTCTTTGTTAAATTAATATATTTTTTCATAAACATTCCTCATTTAGCCTATATAATATAATAAATTAATAGAAATATCAATCTTTACTTAAAATAATTCTTGAACTAATTTCACATATTCATTAATTAAATTACTTGTTTTACTTTGATAAATAACATCTTTAGCGAGGGTAATATTATCTGTAATAATATTATCGACATTTAAATCTACCATTTCTTGGATGCTTTCTTTAGTATTAACTGTCCAAGCATAAATTTCTTTTCCTTTATTATGAATTTTATTAACTAAAGTTCTTGTAATACTCGATGCTTCTATACTAAAACTATCAGCACAATCAAGATTAGTAATATCGCCATAAGCTAGACTCATTACATAAACTGTTTTAATTGAAGAATCATACTTTTTAAAGTTTTCTAATACTTCATAAACTTGGGATGTAACCACAGCCTTGTTCTTAAAATCATACTTTTTAATTAGCTCGCCCACTTGGTTTTCAAAATCTTTTTCCTTTCCAGTTGGCTTTAATTCAATATTTAAATTAATATTATTTTCTTTGGCATATTTAATAACATCTTCAAGCAAAGGGATTCTTTCATCTTTAAATTTTTCACTAAAGAAACTACCAGCGTCTAAATCTTTAATTTCATCGTATGTTGTCTCCCAAGTATTTTTATTAACGCCGGTTGTTCTTCTTAAATTAGTGTCATGTAAGACAATTAACTTCCCATCCTTCGTTTGTTGGACATCAAGTTCAATCCAATCACTACCCAATTTCTTAGCGCCTTTAAAAGCACTCATCGTATTTTCAGGATAACTTACTGATGCTCCACGATGAGCCGTTACTTCCATAGTTTTTAAATGTTCAATTTTTAGATCAGCTTGTCCATTTAAAACTTCATAAGTAAGCATTGTGCCACTTAAAATAACTAAAACAATAAAGGCATATTTGAAAAATTTAAGGTGTTTAGTTACTTTTTTATTTTCCGAAGAATTAATTTTTAAATGGATTATTTTCATTTTTTGCTTCTCTTTATGATGATAAAATAAGAAACTAATAATGGCGAAACTGATGGGAGTAGCCAAAAGAGTTAAAATGGCAAAAGAGATAGCAATTAAAAGCCAAATTGTCGTAATTGCTAAATCACCAAGGAGGTTATTGCCAAACCATTTATAAAATAAAACTATTAAAACAATACCGATAAATATATATAAAAGATAGATTATGGTAATTAATAGTTCCATACCAATGATGCTTAAAAAATCTTTTAATTTGTTTTTCTTACTTAATTTAATACTTTCTTTCCTTGCCTCTTTAAAAGTTTTATCTTCTAAAATAAAGTAATGAAGACTATAAAGCCAACGGCATAAAAGAATTAAAAGCAAGATTAAAAATACTAAATAAATTACGGAAAGAAAACTATTATTGCGAATAAAATCCGTGATAAATTCCGGAATTTTCACTGTAGAAATAACGCCAGAAGATAAACCAATATTCAAAAAAGGAATTAAGAATATTACGAGAAACGGTAATAAAATATTGCCCTTTTTAAAGACCTTTAAAGATTTAGTAATAGCGGTAATAAAAGCCTCTTTAACCGTTATTTTTTTACTTTGATAAGACATATCTAAGATGATAATAACTGTACTTATATCAATTAAAGTATAAAAAGTTAAAATTAATATTAAGATAAGAAGAAAAAGAAGAGTTAAAGGATTTAAAAGAAACTTGCCAATATTTTCTAAAGTTAAATATTCATAACCACTAATATTAGTAATTAACTTAAAAAAGAATAGCAATAGAGGAACAAAAATAATGGTGGAAAGAATTTTATAAATGAGTTCAAACTTAACTAAACTTTTAAAATTATACCCCAACATTTTTTTAATTTTCATAACTCTTTTACTCCTTATTTATTATTACTATTATAACTTTCATCAATTAGTTCGTAAATATCTTGGATATCTACTTTGCCATCTAATAAAATAGTTAACCAATATTTTTTATTCATATGATATCCTCTAAAATAATTCTCATTATTAACCAATCTATTAATTTTATCAGGATTTATTTTTAAATCAATAATTTCTACTAAATCTTTTTCTTTAAAACCTAGTTTATCCTTTGATATAGGCATTAATACCCCATACCATTTTTTATTTTCTTGATGACGAAAAACCGCATTTTCATCATTCCATAAATACTCCGGATCTTCTTGATATTTCTCTTTAACATACTTGATTATTTGCTTAGTTTGATTACTTACATAAACATCTTTATTAGAGCATTTAATAATTATATCTTGGATAACTTCTAATACCCTACTTCGTACTTTCCCCACAAAATCTCCATTAATTGTGACTACTTTTAAAGGCAAATATTCTTCTTTAGTATTTCTATCTATTACTTGATAACTAAATTTTTGTTCTTTAGAAATCGTTATAATTAAATTAAATTTTTCAAAAATTATCGTTTGATATTCAAAATAATTTGCTTTTTCTTGAAAGCCATAACTAAGCAGTTTGGAAAAATCAAAAACCTGATTTTTTAGTAAATTATCTACTTCTTCCATGATGCCCTACTAATTATTTTTTCTTTTGGTCTTCTTCATCTAATTTTTTTAAATAATTTAAAATCTTATGTTGATTTTGACTAACTTTTTCTAATCGATCGCAAATTTGCTCTAAAATTAATTCACTTTTTAAATCTGTTCGATAATCATTTTTATTTCTAATTGTATCTTTTTTGGCTTGCCTATTTTGACTCATCATAATAATCGGAGCTTGTAAAGCAGCTAGACAAGACAAAAGAAGATTAAGTAAAATAAAAGGATAAGGATCAACAGCGTCTTCTTTTAAAAGATAAGCATTTAAAACTATCCAAAAAATTAAAAAGCCACAAAAAAGTATAATAAAAGTCCAACTACCAGCTACCGCAGATAATTTATCGGCTACTTTATCACCAAAACTCATTTTGGTATCATTTTCTTTATCAACATCAATCGTAATCGGATTATTAATTAATAAATCAATCATCTCTTCTTCATCTTTTTCTTCTAAATTTTGATTAAGAAGCATTTTAACTAATTCTTTTTTTCTCTTTTCCATGAATTCATCTCCAATTATTTTTATTATACTACAAATATCTAAAATTGATTTATTTTTTCCCATCTTTTGGTATAATTTAATTAGGTGATCAATTTGATTAAACAAAAAGAAAGAGGTTCTTTAATTGTTATCTCTGCTCCATCAGGAGCTGGCAAAGGAACCATTATAAATGAGCTTTTAAAAAATAACCGCGAAAAAAGATGGCTATCTGTTTCTACTACTTCAAGAAAGATAAGAAGTAATGATATCCCGGGTGTCACTTATAATTTTGTCAGTGAAGAAGAATTTAAAGATTTAATTAAAAAAGATTATTTCTTAGAATATACTAATTATTCGGGAAACTTTTATGGAACTCCCAAAGTTAATATTAGCGATAAACTAAATTCGGGAATTGATGTTATTTTAGAAATTGAAATAGAAGGCGCTTTAAATGTCCAAAAAATATTTCCCGAAGCTATTTGTATATTTATTATGCCACCATCTTTAAAAGAACTTGTGAGAAGGCTAAAAAATAGAGGCACTGATTCTAAAGAAAAAATCGTCGAACGTTTTAAAAAGGCTTATCAAGAAATTAATGAAGTGTCTAAATACAATTATGTAGTGGTTAATGATGTCATTAAAGAAGCTGTAGCCAAAGTTGAAGCCATTATCAAAGCCGAAAAATGTCGGGTAGACCGAATTGAAGAAGTCTTCTTAGATACCAAAGAAGAAGAAATTCATGAACTTTTAATGGATGAAGAATTTATCAATGAAGAAATTAAAATAGATTAAATATTCTGAACTTATCAGAATATTTTTTCATAATAAGTTATTTATTATTAAATAGTTTATTCAAAATAGGTTTTAAAAGTTCAATTAGAATAAAGGCCACAATATTAGCTCCGATGACATAAGTAAATGTGGATAAAGAAATTATTTGTAAGCCAAATATTTTACCAATTGGGGTAAAGAAAACAAACATCTGAACAATAAGTAAAATTAAAATACCGATATTTAAATATTGATTACTAAATAAGCCTTTTTTATATATTTCTTCATTTAGGGAACGACAATTATAAGCAAAGATAAATTCATTAATAATGATACCAAGTAAAGCTAAAGTTTGGGCCATATTGCTACCCATTGGTAAGAACTTATAAAAGATAAATAATCCTAAAGAGGTTTCAATAATTACGGACAAAATTAAAAACGTAGTAAAATATTTAGTAAAAATAGGTTTATTTAAACCATTAGGTTTTCTTTTTATTATATCTTTAGAAGGGCCTTCAAAGGCTAGAGTAATAGAAGGAATAGTATCCGCGACTAAATCAATATATAAAATATGAAGAGCACTTATAATGGTATTACCTGTAAACATCCCAAATAGAATAATAATTATTTCTGTTAAATTACTGGATAGATTATATAAAATATTGGCAATAACATTATCATAAATTCTTCTTCCTTCAATAATGGCTGTAATAATGGTATTAAAACTATCATCTAAAAGAATAATATCGGAAACATCTTTAGTCACATCAGTACCGCTTTTCCCCATGCCAATACCAACATGAGCCAGTTTTAAAGCGGGAGCATCATTTACGCCATCACCACTCATGGCTACGACATTGCCTAAACTTTGATAGGATTTTACTATTCTTAATTTATGTTCCGGACTAACTCTTGAAAAAACCTTATATTTATTAAGACAATTCTTAAATTCTTCATCGCTTAAACCATCTAACACTTCCGCATTTAAGCATTCATCAATATTTTTACAAATACCTACTTCTTTAGCCACTGAAAAAGCTGTTTCTTTATTATCTCCCGTTATCATAATAGGCCTAATTCCGGCTTCCATACACATTTTAATGGAATCTTTAATATTGTTTCGAACCGGATCTTTTAAACCAACAAGACCTACTAAAACTAAATTTTTTTCTTCTTTAATATAATCTTCTTCCTCTAAATCTTGTTTAGATAATGTTTTATAAGCAAGAGCAATAATTTTTAAAGATTCATTGGCCATCTTCTCTGCTTCTTTTTGATAAACTTCTTTTATTTTGGCATCTAATTTTACTTCTTTATTATCGATTAATGCTTTAGTACATTTATTTAAAATAGCTTCAAAACTACCTTTAGTATATAAAACATTTCCTTCTTTATTGGTAAATCCCACACTCATCATTTTCCGTTTAGAGTCAAAAGGAATTTCCCCTAATTTGGCATATTTAAATTCTGAGATATTATGAGCTTGCAAATATTCTTTTAAGGCAACATCAGCCGAATCACCTGTATATTTTTTATTGTTACCTTTAACAGCGGTATTACATAAGCTCATTATTTCTATTAATTTTAAATTATCTTTTAAATCATCATTAATAATTTTTAAAGAAGCAAAAACTTCTCTTACTTGCATCTTATTTTCGGTTAAAGTTCCTGTTTTATCGGTGCAAATGATATTGGCTGCTCCAAGGGTTTCAATCGCGGCCAAATTACGGACAATAGTCTTTTCTTTGGCCATTTGTTTAACGCCAATTGTAAGGGTTGCCGTTATAGCTATGGGCAAAGACTCAGGAACACTCGCCACAATCATCGAAATTCCTAACATAACCACATTTAAGAAAGTATAATGATTAATGAGACCAAAAATTAAAACAAAAATAGTTAAAAAGGCCGCAATATAAGAAATTAATTTACTAACCTTCTCTATTTTGATTTGTAATGGAGTTAAAACTTCTTCTTTACTATTTAAAGATTCAGCAATTTTACCAAGTTCGGTATCCATACCAGTAGCGACTACCACAGCTTCACATTTACCAAATACTAAAGTTGTTCCCGAATAAAGCATATTTTTTCGCCCCTCTATAGGAACATTTTCCCTAATTGTATCACAATCTTTAGAAACGGTAGCGCTTTCTCCAGTAAGAAGAGATTCATCAGCCATAGCAAAATATTCTTTAATAATTCTCACATCAGCAGGTACTTTATCACCACTTTCTAAAATGATATAATCACCCACGACTAAATGTCTTGAATTAATTCTTTTATATTTATTATCTCTTTTAACCGTAACATAACTTATGGAATACTTTTTTAATTTTTCTAAGGCATCCATGGCCTTGGATTCTTGCAAATAACCCATTAAACAATTAAGTAAGCCAGTACCTAAAATAACAAATGACTCCAAAAAGTCACCTTTATTAATAATAGCATTAACAAGAGAAAGAAGTCCCACTACAAAAAGTAAAATGATCATAACATTTTTAAATTGCTTAAAAAACAATTGTAATTTTGTTGGTTTATTATTTTCCTTTAAAACATTTTTTCCTTTTGTTTTTAATAAACTTTTAGCAACATTACTCTTTAAACCTTTTTCGCTAGTTTTATATTCTTTATATATTTCTTTTATTTCTTTTTGGTATATTTCTTTCATGGCAACTCCTACTTTTTTCTTTTAAAAATTTTATCTTTAAGCATTAAATAGCCTATTATAATAAATAGGAAAATTATTATTAAAAAGGGATACTCTTTATGAACTATTGCATAATAGATTAAAAATCCCAAAAATCCAATAACAAAGGTGAAAAAACTAATTTTAAAAACATAGTTAAATATTTTAGCAAGCTTGTCTTTTTGAAAATTTAAAAAAAGTAATTCTAAAAAGTTAGCTATGGCACAGATTAAAAAAGGCAAAATTATAAGTCTAGATTCTCCTTCATTTTGAAAGAATATAATAAACAAAAATACCCCAATTAAAAGGCCAAGGATAAGTCTTTCTATATTTACTGCTTTTTTAATTTTTTCATAAACGTTATTATTCATATTATCCCTTCCTATTATATCACTTATATTTTTCAAATAAAATAAACATTGATAAATTACGGATTCAAACTGAAATAAAAAAATACATAAGCCTTTAAGACCTACGTATTTATCGTCACATTCAAGTAACTAAATTGTTCTCTCACAAACCTTTATCTAATTCTATCATAGTTTAATCTATAATGTAAGGTGTAAATTAATTTTGATTAAATATTTTACATTCTTCAATTAAATTGTAGCTTACTAAACTATTTCCATCTAAATTTTCCTTATGCATATTAACCGCGGTTATTTGGCTATTTTCATAAGTACGATAATAGTAAATACCTTTATCCATATTAGCACAAGAACTATAAATAGTTATTTCATATTTATCTTCTCCCATATGAACACAACCTCTTTGTTGTTCTACCGATGTTAAAATATGGAAAAATTGACTGATACTTTCTTCTTCACTAACACCAGATAAAGAGTTCATTTTCGTAAATGTTGCTTTAACAAAGCGGGAAGCTGAAGATAAATCACCTGGTAATCCTAATGCTCCCATGCCTCTACTATAAGTATCAAAAGTTAAATCTTTCGAAAAATTATTTACTGGTGGTTCAATTGACAAACTCATATAATTATTTAAATTAAACATTTGCATATCAAAAGGAGGATTATTAGTTAAAACACCCACCGGATTATCATAAATTTTTAAACCATCTTTAACTGATTCCACTGTTAAAGATTTTTCTTGATCGGCAATAATCCAATGCAAAGGAGAAGCGGGTAATTGTTCACTAAAATTAATATTGGCTAAATTCAAATTGCTTAATAATTTTTTAACTTCTTCTATAGAAGCACATTGGGTTAAAATCCAAGGTATAAATTCAAAAGGAGCCACATTATCTTTACTATTATCTAAATCATGATAAAAAGCATTTTGAGGAAAATTTAATCCAGCCATTCCTAATCCTTTTTCATTAATGGCATCATAGTATAATGGATAATCACTATCAACATAAGCCATACCAATTATGGCATAATGTTCTTTAATCTCTTTGCCATTTCTAAATTTAAAGGGATAATTTCTTGGCGTTATAGTCACAGTTTCTTTGCAGGAATACTCTAAATCCAAGTTTCTCCCAAAATAATGATCTTTAGTTTTATAAGTTATTGCGGTACACATATTATTTCCTTCTTTCTTATCTTCTTATATTATAACATGATTTCAAAAAAACTCGAGTAAAACCCGAGTTCATGTTAACTTAGAGGAAAATGTTCTTTAATATAATCGTATATTTTTTCATATTGATAAAGATTTAATTCCTCATAATGGAGTTCTCTTTCATCAATTTTAATCCCTTGCTCCAACTCTTTAATCGTTTTTTCTGATTCTTTGATAGTATTTTTATGATCCTTAATAGAATAACCCCAAGTCATTTCATAATTATATGGTGTTGTATGATAGACACATAAATCATTTTCGTTAGTCATTTCAGAACAATATTCTTCAATATAACGTTCTTGCTCTTTAATGCGCTCTTGTTCTTGAGTAATGCCATATTTACTACTAGTAATTTGGCCTTTAAAATTTTCAATATTTTTGTTAATTGCATATATTTTTCCTCTATATTCGTAATGTATATCGTCATAACAATCCAAATCACCTTTAGCACAAAGATTACTTAAACAATCAATATTGTCCGGTAAAAATTGATAAAACAATTTAGTGTAGCGAAAACCATCAGCATCAGAACTTTCGACAATTTGATCATTATAACTATCCCTTACTATTAAAAGGGCATTGGATGCAATATTATTTCTTCTTACTTCTTTCGACGTAGCCCAACGATCACCAGGATAAAAACTAAACCAAGATGGATTTTTAACCTTAACATCACTATTGGCAGCACTTAAACTAAAAAGACAACCTTCACCTACTGATTCAGTAGCACAAAAACCATTTTCACAATTCCAACCATTAGTTGAAGAATTATTGCTATTATTATTAGAACTATTACTATTATTATTTGTATTGCTATTATTGTTATTATCAGTTTTATTATTATCACTACTTGGGGTACTAGAATTATTTTGACTATCTATATTATCTTCAACATTCTCTAAAGAATTATTATCTTTTTCTTCATAGTTTTCTAATTTTTGAGTTATATCTTTTTCTTCTTTTTTCGTTATATAATTAATCGTATAATTAACATTATTATTAGTTAACACATTTTCAATTTTTGAAATATTTTGAGCAACTTTACTATTTTCAAAATAAGAAAGTTCAAGATTGGCATCTTCAGTTAAATAATTGTTATTTTTTAATATCTCCAATATTTTGATAATTCCTTCTTCAATCTCTAAATTTTTTAAATCGGCATTTTGAAAGATATAGGCATCATCATTTAATTGGAAAACACCTGTTATTATATTCTCATCATTAATATTGAGTAATACTTTGGGATTAACACTAACGACTAAATAATTTTTGACTTCAAAATGGTTTTCTTTTTCCGCATTTTGATGATTAATTAGCAAAATTATAATAATTAAACAGATAATTAATATTATCAATAAACCAATTATCAGATTATTTTTAGTTAAATGCTTTTTCATTTTGCCACCTTCATTTTCTTCATGTTATCATAAATAGTTTAAAAACGCAATTATTGCCCAAAATTTTTAGATTCTTTTTTCCGCGCTAACTTTTTTTGACAACCTAATGCTTCAGCTTTAGCTTCAACAGCACTGGCGCTTCTTCCTAATTTTTCGCCGATCTCTCGATAAGTCATATTTGCATAATTATCTTTTAAATAGGCTAATTCATCATCACGCCAAAATTGGGGCAAACAATAACTATAGCCTAGATTTCTTAAAGTAGTGGCCACAGCATCGGCACTTCGATCCATTAAATCGCCAATCTCTTGATAAGTTTTACCCTTATTAAATAAATATTCAACTGATTCAATTTCCCAATCTTCCCAGCGCCGATACCAAAGAGGATTTTCTATTTTGTCTCTTTGGCGTTTTTCTTTTAACCATTCTGTTTCTTCATCAAAAATATTTTCTTCTAGATTCCGTGAATCCCATTCATTTTGATTGTTCTCTAAAAATTTCCATAAGTCTTCCCAACTCATGGTATAAATAGACCATTTTTCAGTTAATTTTTTAGGTTCTAATTTTAAACCTAAAGCCACCCAACTCGACATAATTCGATCTCTAGAAACTCCAACTAAATCAGCAATATCCGAAACTGTTATAACATCATAATTATTTCTAATCATTGGTCCCAAGCCCATACGAACCGCTTTGACTTTTAGGGAAAAAATGGTTCTTTGCAATTTTTGCGCTAACTCTTCAATCGGCAATTTTCCCCAAAAATCAATCATAAATCTTTCCTCTTCTTTAGTCCATTTCCTCCGACTTTGAATTAAAGTTATTCCTAATCTCCGCGATTTAACATAAATAGCATGTTGCGTTTTTCCCATTATTTTAGCTATTTTAGCATAATGATATTTAGGAGCCAAGAATTTTAAAGTTTCAATTTCCTCTTTGGTCCATTCATTAGAAGTTGGAAGATCTAAACCATGATTTTTAGCTATTTTTGTCACCGCTTCCCAAGAACAACCAAATTTTTTCTTCATACTATGAGGTGATTCTTTACCCCAATTGGTTAAGATATACTCTATTTGTTCATCTGTAAATTCAAACTTTTTTCCCCGCATAATATCACTCTTACTAAATTAATAATTTAATATTATACTATTTATTTTTTGAAAATTAAACCTAATTTAAAAAAATAATTCCCACTTCGAGAATTATTTCGTTTTTAATTCACTTCTTAACAGGATAACTCCTAAAATAAAGGCTAAAACATCAGCGATTAAAGCACTCCATAACATCGTCACAGCATTTTTACTTAAACTAGCAATAATTGTAATCGCTGGCACAAAGAATATCACATCTCTAGCTAAGGCTAAAATAGTTGATTTAAAACTAGATCCCATTGCTTGGAGTAAAATAGATAAAGTTTTAATTAGACAAGTCAAGATGATTCCACTTAAGAATATTCTGAAGCAATATTTTGCATATTCTAAATATTCCAAGGAGTTTCCTTTCCCAAAAATATTAATGATGAAAGTAGGGAAAAATTCAAAGATAATAAAAGCAAGGCTACCAATTATTAAATTAGTTATTAAAATATATTTAATAGTTTCTTTGACTCTTTGGGTATTACCGGCACCCATATTATATCCAATGATAGGCATGCCTCCTAAGGATACACCAATAACAATCGATACGACAATTCCAAATACTTTCATGCAAATACCAATAACTGCAAGAGGTGTTACCACTCCATAAGCATTCCCAGTCGATGAAATAGTATTATAACCATATTTAGCTACTAAATTATTGGCAACCGCAATAATAATGACAATAGCAAGTTGCGTTATTAAAGAAGCAAGACCTAAAGAAATTATTTTTTGCCATATTGTTTTCTCTAACTTAATTGATTCTTTATTAATCTTAAAAGATTTGGCTTTTCTTAAATATAAAATACTTAGGAAAAAAGTTAAAATTTGTCCAATAATAGTCGCAATAGCGGCTCCTTTAACTCCCATTTTAAAAACAAAAATAAATATTGGATCTAAAATAATATTGGATATTGCTCCCACTACAGTAGCAACCATGGCATATTTAGGACTACCATCACTTCTAATCGAAGCATTTAACCCTTGCCCAATAATATAAAAAGGTAGACCATAACAAATAATATGCAAATAATCCTTAGCATACTGATAGCATTCCACCTCTTTTGGATTACCACCAAAAATAATTAATATTTGTTTACTAAAAATAAGACCTAAAATAGTTAAAACAATAGCTATTCCTATTAAAAGAATTAAACCATTACCAATAGATTTACTTGCCTTCTTGTGATCCTTTGCCCCTAAAGAAAGATTAAACAAAGCGGAGGCACCATCGCCAACTAATAAGGCAAAAGCTAAAGCAACAACTGTAAACGGATAAACAATATTAGTTGCGGCATTGCCAAAAGCTCCTGCTTCACTCCACCCAATAAATATTTGATCTACAATATTATAAAGAGCTGCGACAATCATGCTAATAACACAAGGAATAGCAAAACTTTTAATTAATTTAGAAATTGGCTCATTTTCCAAATCTAATTTTTTCACAAAAAATTCCTCCTTCAATTTTTGAACATAAAAATACGTAAGTCTTATTCAATTGGACTTACGCATATTAGCTACTCATTGATAAAATTGACTTCAATAATTTTTTGTTCAAGCATTTAAAATTATAACACACCTTTTAATTTTATGTAAGAATTTTTGTTATAATCTTCTCTATTATTATATGCTATTTTTAATATTTTTTCTTAAGCAAAAATTTTAGATTATTCTAACTTAAGGGACTTCTTTAAAGTTTAAATATTTCTTATTTATTTTATTTAACCATTGCTTTGCAAAACTTCTATTCATTTATATCACACCCTTATTACTTGCATTGTTTAGAACAACTTCTTAATTCATGTAAACGCTAGGGGGTATAAAATATCTTATCTACTTTTCCATCTTGTTCTAAAAATTTTTTCGTTAATATCTATATATTTTTATATATACTATTAAAGACATAATTTTTATCAAATATATGCTTTAATTATCTCATCACATTTTCTATCTTTTAGTTATTATAATAATTTCTAAAATTAATATATTTTTATTTATTTAGCACTATATTAATTATTTAATTGTCTGATACATAACTTTTTTCAAATTCGTTTTTTTCAATAATAATATTTGTTGTTTTTATATCCACATTTTTATTTTCATATTTTTCTTGCAAATATTTCATAAATGAAATTTCCAATTTATCTTCACTTTTAGATTTAAAATTGTTATTTTCTAGAGCATTTTCCATTTTTGATCTTAAATTTTTCCATTTATTATAATAGCTTGTTTTAATTTTTACCATTAAATTATTATTATCTTCTATAACAAATCCTTCTATATATTTATCTTTTAATTTATAATTTTCTGAGGAAATAGTTTCATATATATTTTTAAATTCTTCTAAATTATATGTAGTATATACAAGTTCTTTTGTCTCAATTTTATATTTTTTTGTAAATTTTATTAAATCATCATAAGAAATTTTATTATAATCTGTAGTATTATATATCATATCTAATAAAACAATTTTTGATTCTTTATATTCTATTATATGAGGGTCATTAATTGGATCAATAACCTCAAAAACAATAGTAATATTATCATTGATAATTTTATCTTTCAATGCTTCAATTTGTTTATTATTAAATTTTTCATAAAAAATTTTTTTAAAATATTCTACATAAACACCTGTATTTGTAGATTTAGAAGCAAAAAATAATTGATTAT
>CANQXW010000008.1 GCA_947627925.1 uncultured Bacilli bacterium
ATTTAAAAATCTCTCAATTCCTTATAAACAAAGGGTTTGGGAGATTTTACTCTTTCAAAACTGATAAATTCAAGATTTTAGGTATTTTTAAAAGTTTTTTCGCATATTCTTTAGGGGTGAATATTATGCAAAAATTCTTTCAAAAAAATAAAAAGTATTTATTATTTGTTTTCGTAGTCCTTATTATTGGTCTTATTACAGGTATTCTTTTCTTTTTAGTGCAAAATAGTACCGTTAAAACTGAAATTATAAATAGTCTTTCTAATACTAACAATTATCATTATAACGCCATCATGAAAGATTTAATTATTTGCTCCATTTTACTGGTTTTAAGTTTTTTTGTAATTGGTATTCCCATCAGTGTTTTTTATCTTTTTTACGAAGGATTATCTTTAGGTTTTATGTTAATTACCTTTTTAATGACTTATTCTTTTAAGGGTTTAATTTATATGCTTATATATATTTTTTTAAATAAACTAATTCCTTTAATTTTAATGATTTTCTTTATTCAAAAACTTATTAATATAGGGCGTTTGGTTATTGGTTTTATCATTTATCGGAAGGATAATTATATTAAAGAAAAAATAATTTTAAATTTTAAAAATGCTTTATATATTTTAATCTTTATTCTAATTTATAATGTTATTAGTTATTTTGTATCTCCTCTTATTTTCCAAAATTTAACCTTTTTACTTGAATTCTAAAATCCGAATTTATCATTCGGTTTTTTGGTGAATAAAAAGATTATTTGGTTTTTTTCTTGGGAGTTATTGAAAAAAAGCCCTCATTTTGGTAGAATTAATTAATGAGAGGTTAAATATGGATAAGACTAGTATATTTAATGTTGCGGCATTAAGACAAGAAATGATTTTAATAACGATTAATGAAGTTATAGACTCTTTAGAGAAAAAAGGATATAAAGCCGAAAACCAATTAGTAGGTTATTTATTAACGGGTGATCTTGCTTATATATCTAATTTTGAAGGAGCTAGAGATAAAATGAAAGATTTAAAAAGAGAAGAAGTGCTCCTTGCTTTAATTAATTCTTACGAAGGAAAATAAGATGCGAATTTTAGGCTTGGATTTAGGAACTAAAACCCTTGGCGTTAGCATAACTGATAAAATGGGTATTTTAGTAAGTCCTTTAAAAGTTATTAGATTTCCTTTTGAAGATTATGATAAAGCCTTAGAAGAGGTTAAACAAATAATTTCTGAATATAATATATCTTTAGTGGTCTTGGGGCTTCCTAAAAATATGGATGGTAGTATTGGCTTTGCAGGTATGAGGAGTTTAAATTTTCAAAAGATGTTAGAAAGTTTAAATTTAAAAGTTGAATTAGTTGATGAAAGGCTAACAACTAAGGAAGCCGAAAATTTAGTGCATGAGGCGGGAGATAATATTAAATCTAGTAAAAAACGTCTTGATAGTGTAGCCGCTTGTGTTATATTAGAAAGTTATTTAAGGAGTAAAAATGATTTTAGAAAATAAGAAACATAATCGCAAATCTGTAAAACTACTTTATAAATTAAATATTAATGAAGAAGAATATTTAGTTTATGAAGATCCCGATACCATGAATGTTTATGCGGGCTTATATAAAGATGAAAGTCTCCATAAATTAGAAGAAAGAGATTTATTTTTAATTGAGGAGTTAACTAAAAGAATAGAAGGTAGTGAATAATGAAAAAGAAAATAATAATTGTCGTAATTGCTTTACTCGCAGTCATTGTTTTAATGGTTGGAATGTATTTTTATGGTTTAACTAGTGTTACTAAAAATTCTGAAAAAGTTACTTTTAATATTGAAAAAGGAACGAGTACCAAAGAAGTAATTAATGATTTATATGAAGCTAAATTAATTAGAAGTAAAATATCTTCTTTAATTTATGTTAAGTTACATAAAAATATTTTAATTCAAGCAGGAAGTTATGAATTAGATCGTAAATATAGTACCGATGAATTATTTGATGTTTTAAGTAAGGGCAAAGTCATTGATGATTCTATTAGTATAACTTTTGTGGAAGGAAAAAGAGTCGTTGATTATGTTAAACAAATCGCCACAAAATTTAATTATAGTGAAGAAGAAATATTAAGTGTTTTTAAAGACCAAGATTATTTAAAAGAATTAATTAATGAATATAGCTTTTTAGATGAAAGTATTTTAAATAAAGATCTTTATTATAGCTTGGAAGGGTATTTATTTCCTGATACTTATTCTTTTAATAAAGAAGCCACGATTAAAGAAATCCTTGCGAAAATGCTTGCAAAAACTAAGGAAGTGTTAGATAATTATAGTACTTCTATTAAGGAGTCAGGTTTTACTAATCATGAAATATTAACGATGGCTAGTATTATTGAAAATGAAACGATGGCTAAAGAAGATAGAAGTATTGTTAGTGAAGTAATTCGCAAAAGACTTAATCTTAAAATGAGTTTAGGCATGGATGTTACGGCTTATTATGGGGCAAGAAAAGCCTTATCAGAAACTTTAACAACGGCGGACCTAAATGCGGTAAATGCATATAATACTAGAAATACAAATTTTTTAGGGTTGCCAGTAGGGCCAATTTGTAATCCAAGTGAGGATTCAATTAAAGCGGCCTTGAATCCTAGTGATGATGATTATGTATATTTTTATGCGGATAAAAATGGCAAATTACATTTTGCTAAGACAAATTCTGAATTTCAAGAACTCATAAGATTATATAGTTAGGTGGTATTATGAAAGAAAAAATCCTGGAAATGGAAAATTATGCACAGGAGAATAATGTTCCAATTGTCGAGAAAAAAACTATTGCGTTTTTAATGAAATATATTAAAGAACATAATGTTAAAAACATTTTAGAGATAGGTTCAGCAATTGGTTATTCGGCTATTTTAATGGCTAGTACTAAAGAAGATGTAATGGTTACAACTATTGAAAGAGATGAAACTAGATACATGGAATGCCTTAAAAATGTGAAAAAATGTGAGATGGATAAAAAAATTAATGTGGTTTTTCAAGATGCTTTAGAGGTTAATTTATCCGAAGAAATCCAATATGATTTAATTTTTATTGATGCAGCTAAAGCCCAAAATATTAAATTTTTTGAAAAGTATAAATATTTCTTAAAAGATACAGGAACTATTATAACTGATAATTTAAAATTCCATGGTTATGTTGGGAAAAGTAAAAATATTGAAAGTAAAAATTTAAAAAGTTTAGTTACCAAAATTGAAGATTATATTACTTATTTACAAGAAAATCCGGAATTTGATACCAAGTTTTATGATATTGGGGATGGTATTTCCGTAAGTGTTCGTAAAGATGAAAAATAAAAATATATTAATTACAATTAATGATTTAAAAGATATTGAAGATTTAAAAGAATTAGGTATTGAAAATTATGTTTTTCCCTTAAAAGATTTTTGTGTTGGGATACCTAATACTTTTTTAATTTCTGAAATACCTTTAGATGTTCGTTCTCATAGTTATCTTTATTTAAATAGAGTTTTAGATAATGCTGGTATTGATAATTTTAAATTATTGGAAAATATTGAAAGTTTCAAAGGAATTATTTTTGATGATTTAGGAATTATTCCGTTAGTAAAGGATTTAAAAATAGAGCATATTTTATATTTAAGTCATTTTAATACTAATAAAGAAAGTATTAAAATTTATTTAGAATATGTGGATTCAGTTATATTATCATCAGATATTACTTATGAAGAAACTAAAGAAATAGTAACTTCTATCCCTAATGTTTCTTTATTTATTTTAGGCTATCCTATGGCCATGTATTCTAGAAGACTATTAATAGATAATTATACTAAATTTCATCATTTAGAAAAAAAGAATCCTTTAGTAATTAAAAATAGTAGTCAAGAATTTTTAGTTTATGAAAATGAATATGGCACTTGTTTTTATCACATGCCAGTCTTTAATGGTTTATCTTTAAGAAATTTAGATTGTAAATATTATTTTATTTCTTCCGCCTTTCTAGATATTAAAGATGTTATTGCCATTTTAAATGGCGAAAGTAAAATGGAAACCGATGATGGATTTTTAAATAAAGAAACGATTTATAAATTAAAGGGGGAATCTAAATGACTGAGTTATTAGCGCCCGCCGGAGATTTAGAGAGATTAAAAATTGCCCTTTTATATGGAGCGGATGCGGTTTATATTGGGGGAAAAGATTATAGTTTAAGAGCTAATGCCAAAAATTTTAGTGAGGATGATATTCAAGAAGCCACTACTTTTGCTCATAATTTGGGCAAAAAAGTTTATGTGGCGGTCAATATTGTTTTTCATGATAAAAATTTAGAAGGTTTAGAAGAATACTTAAAATATTTAAAGGAAATTAGTGTTGATGCGGTCATTGTTAGTGATATTATTGGGGTTAAAATGGCGCATGAAATTGGACTAGATATTATTTTATCTACCCAAGCTAGTACCCTAAATTATTCCGCGATTTCTTTTTGGCAAAGTTTAGGTGTCAAAAGATTTGTTTTAGGAAGAGAAGCTACGAGGGAAGATATTATTCGCATTAAAAAAGAAACTAATGCCAGTTTAGAGTGCTTTATTCATGGCGCGATGTGTACTTCTATAAGTGGCAAATGTGTTTTATCTAATTATTTAACAGGAAGAGATTCCAACCGTGGCGGTTGTGCCCAAATTTGTCGGTGGGTTTTTGAAACTGATAATGTACCTTTTACTTTTATGAGTAAAGATTTAAATATGGTTTCATACCTTCAAGATATGATTAATATTGGTGTTGATTCTTTTAAAATTGAAGGAAGAATGCGGTCAGTTTATTATATTGCCACAGTTATTATGTGTTATCGGAAGATTATTGATAAAATTACCAATAATACTTTAACTGATCAAGATAAAAAATATTATGAATTAATTTTAGATCGGGTGGCCAATCGCGATTCGGTTCCGCAATTTTACCAAAAATTTCCAGGACCTAACGAAAGTTATTTTCAAGACCGCGAAGAAGTTAGCAATCAAGACTTTTTAGGAATAGTCTTGGATTATGATGAAAAGAGGAAGTTAGCCAAAATTGAAGAGCGAAATTATTTTAAAGTTGGCGATGTTGTTGAATTTATTGGTCCTAATATGGAAGAAATAACATATACTATAGAAAGCATAAAAGATGAAGAGGGTAATTTAATTGAAGTAGCAAGGCATCCTCAAATGGTAGTTTATTTAGATGTTCCTTTTAAGTTACCTTTATATGCGATGATGCGATTAAAAGTATTTGACAAAAATAAAGTTTTATAGTATTATTTTGTAAGTCATAAAAAGGAGAGATTTTTAAAGTGAAAAAAGAAGATTTATTCGAGCTAACTGCTGAAGGCTATTTAGAGTTAGAGAATGAGTTAAACGAACTTAAAAATGTGAAAAGAAAAGAAGTAATTGTCGCTTTAAAAGAAGCTAGAGCTATGGGCGATTTATCAGAAAATGCTGATTATGATGCTGCCCGTAATGATCAAGCTCAAATTGAAGCTAGAATAAAAGAATTAGAATACAAATTAGAACACAGTCAAATTGTGGACTCTAAGAAAAAAGGTGGAAGTATTGGTATTGGTTCCGTAGTTACTATTAAAGATGAAGATGGTGACGAAGAAGAATACAAAATTGTATCTTCTGTAGAATCTGACCCTTTCAATAATAAAATTTCGGTAGAAAGTCCAATTGGTATGGCTATTAAAGGTCATAAAAAAGGTGACAAGGTTTTAGTTGAAAGTCCCAATGGCGGATATAATATTACTATTTTAAATGTAGCCTAAATTTTTAGGCTTTTTTTCTTGCCATAATTGCTTTCTTAATTTATAATAGAGTCTCGTTAGGAAAATTGTTATGAGTGAAATTGGAAATTTAGAATTTACAAAATTTTATAATGGTAGAGAGATAACCACCGAATTTTTAGATAGTTTAATTAATTTGCCCGATTATTATATTATTTATATTGAAAATATTGGGGAAACTGAAGATCAATATCTACAGAAAGTTAGAAAGTTGCTGGAAAAATTAATAAGTTTAGGAAAAAGTAATGAAGTAAAATTTTCTTTTTCTTCTTTCAGTTTAATGAATCAAAATTATATTAATAGCTTATTAATGGAATATCCTAATGTTACTTTAATTTATTCTAATTTTCGTGAGCGGTTTACATCGTCCGAATATTTAGATTTTTATCATGAATTAACTGAATTTTTAAGGCCGATTATCTTAAAAAATATTCAAGAAAAGTTAAGTCCATTAGAATTATTTACGTTAATATATAATAAAGTGATTAATTATCGGGAATATAAAAGTTATCCTGATGATTATCCCAAAGAATTAGACGTTATACAAAATCTTTTTTCTTCCCCTTATTTTGTTTGTCGTGATTTTGTTAAACTTTTAGTTTGTTCTCTTAGTTATATGGGAATACCCGCCTCTATGGTAACATTAGATATCGATAAATGGCAGCAAGAGAAATTAGTTCCATTACATCATGCTCGGGCTATAATTAGATTAATTGACTCTAAGTATGGTTTAGATGGGTTCTACTTAAGTGATCCAACTTTTGATAAAGAAGAAAGATTTACTCATGCTTTAATGTCTTTTCGAGATACCACCATAGAAAAAGAATTTCAAAGATTAGATTTTCTCGATTTATTCTTTGATATTAAAAGTCGAGAAGAATTTGAATTAAAAATGCAATTCTTGTTTACGAAAGGCAAAACTCCAGTCAAGATTTTTTTCTTGTTTTTGAATAAAATAAAGCCTTTAGACTATAAATTTTATAATTATCTTTACAATAAATATGGTAATTATAATGCCTTTAGTTTTCCAGCTTTTGAATTTTGTGAAGATGCTTATACCTATTTAGTTTCGAGAACCAATCATGATATAGAAATGGATACAATTATGGAAGCTTATATGATGGCCCAATTGGGTGAATCTTTAGATGAACAAGAAGTTAAAAAATTAGAAAGATTGAAAAAAGAAAATGCTTTGGCCAAATACCACTTTTTTGGGAATTTTTGGCCATATGATATGGCTCATAAAAGAGTTAATTAAAGGAGAGTAATATGGAAAAGAAAAATTTAGCTTGTGTTAGTATTCCAAGCCCCAAATTGAGATTATTTTTAAAAGAATGGTTAGGATATATTGTTGTAACCGAAGAAGAATTAAATAATATTATGACTAAAGTTTTAGATCAAGCCTTAGGTTCATCATCTTATGTTCTATCCAATCCTCAAATTCATTATTATGACGATTATCATATTATTGGTTTTTTAGTTAAAGATGAAAAAAATGATATAACTTATCATTTAGAAGCCACGGTGTATGATGAAGAAGAGAACACTTTAAATGTAAAATGTGGCGAAAAACTTAAAGAGTATCATTTAAAAGAAGATTTTTATTTGGCCCCGGTAATTTCGGAACGACAAAGATCTTTTTGCCAAATTGATTCCCATGTAAAAGGAAATTATTATGAAGTTTTGATTGAAGAAGATGATTGTACAATTAAAATTGGCATTAATACTTTAAAGAAAGGACAAGTAAATCAATTAATTAATATTCAAGGTTTAGAAGATTCATTAAGGGGAGAATCCTTTTGGGGATTATCTCTTAGTAGTATTATCGAAGATATTTTTTATAATAGTTTTGATGTTGAAAACTTTAAAAAATTAAGAATTACTCTTGCGGTTTGTAATAGCGAAGAAGAATTTAAGGCTGTTATTTATAATGGTATCATGGGTAATGTTAGTACGAAATCTGATAGTCAAAATTATCATTTTACTCAAAAAGAAGAAACGGCCGTACCATGGAATTTTTCTGATGTGGAATTTAAAGGAGTAGGAGAACAAATAAAGCCAGCGATGAAAGTATTAGCAAGAATTAAAAATAATAGCAAGTAATTTCTTGCTAAATTAAAATATTCATAATATAATATAGAAGTATTTGAAAGAAGGGATTATTATGAAAAATGTCCATGAAATTGAAATAAAACTTGAAGGAGAAAAATGGACTAAGTGTTTAGATAACGCTTTTAAAAAACAAAATAAAGAAGTTAAAATTGATGGTTTCCGTAAAGGAAGTGCCCCTAAAGATATTTTCTTAAAGAAGTTTGGGATTGAATCATTATACCCAGATGCTGTTAATGAAGCCATTAATGTTGCTTATAAAGAATTACTTGATCAAAATGATTTAACACCAGTTATTGAACCAAGTGTTGATGTTACAGGTATTTCTGATGGCTCTGTTATTTTTAAATTTACAATTATTACTAAACCAGAAGTTAAGTTATCTTCTTATAAAAATTTAGGAGTTAAAAAAGAAGCTGCTAAAGCAACTAAAGAAGAAATAGCTCATGAAATTGAACATTTAAGAGAAGATTTAGCCGAAATAGTTGTGAAAGATAATGGCGAAGTTGCAGAAGGCGATACTGTTGTCATTGATTTTGATGGCTTTGTTGATGGTAAAGCCTTAGAAGGTGGTAAAGGAGAAAATTATCCTTTAGAAATTGGTTCCCATACTTTTATTCCTGGTTTTGAAGAAGGCTTAATTGGTAAGAAAGCCAATGAAGAGGTGACATTAGAATTAAAGTTCCCTGAGAATTATGTTCAAGATTTAAAGGGCAAGGATGTTACTTTTAAAGTAAAAATTCATGAAATTAAAACGAAAGTCTTACCAGAAATCGGCGAAGAATTTTACCAAGATTTAGGTTTAGATACCGTTAAAACTAAAGAAGAATTTGAAAGCGAAGTTAAGAAAACAATTATCGATCGTAAAAAACAAGAAAATGATGATAAATTTGTTGAAGATTTACTTGCCAAAGCATCAGAAAATCTTGAGGTAGAAATTAATCCAGAAATAATTGATGCCGAGGTTCATCGGATGATTGAAGGATTCCAACGTCAACTTAAAATGCAAGGAGTTTCTATAGAACAATATTATGAATTAACGGGAACTTCTCATGAAGATATTCATAAACAAATGGAACCAGAAGCCATTAAAAATTTAAAGAGCCGCTATGTAATAGAGTATATTGCTGATAGTGAAAAAGTTGACTTTACGGAAAAAGAAGTTGAAGCTAAAGCTAAAGAAATGGCTGAAAATTATGGAATTAAATTAGAAGAATTAATTCAAGCTTATGGTTCTTTAGAAGTAGTAAAATATGATATGAGAATGCATAAGGCTTTAGAAATTCTAAAAGAAAGTAATGAATAGTTGCAATGTAGCAACTATTTTTTTGGAAAAAAATTATTTTTAATAAGATTATCGTAATAAAATAATAGAAAAAATAGCATTTGCGGTTTCAATTTGAAACCGCAAATTTTAAAATGGAAAGAAATTTGTTAAAATTTACCAAAAACTCTTGTCAAAACAACAGTTCGATGATATAGTTATCATACAGCAAGGTAGTAAAACTTTATATAGATAGAATAAAAGGGGAATAAAAATAGTTTCTAAGGTTTCAATTTGAAACCTTAGAGAAAAAAATAAGAGGGAGGATTTTGGTAAAATGAATAATCAAATTGAAAAAATTGTAAAAGAAAATTTAGTTTATGAGGTAAGAGGAAAAAGGGTAATGCTAGATAGTGATCTAGCTAAATTGTATGAGTGTAATAATGGCACAAAAGAATTGAACCAATTGGTAAGAAGACACATAGAAAAGTTTTCAAGTGATATGTATTTTCAATTAGAAAAAGAGGAGTATTTAGAACTTTTAAGGTCACAAATTGTGACCTTAAAGGTTTCAACAGGGCAACATGTTAAGTACTTGCCATACGTGTTTTCTCGAGAAGGAATCGAGGTTTTAAATGATTTAATAAGAAATGAAAACAAAGAAAAAATTTACAAAAAAATATTAAATAATTTTCAAGATGCTAAAAATTTTGATTTAGTCGAAATGCGTGCAAACCCGCATAAAATCGGGGATTTAATCTATGAAGTGAGAGGACAACAAGTGATGTTAGACAGTGATTTAGCCAATCTATATCAAGTCGAAACTAAGAGAATAAATGAGGCGGTAAGAAGAAATCCAGATAAGTTTCCCGAGCGATTTACGTTCGTTTTAACAGACGATGAAAGTGAACTTTTTTTGGTCGCAAATTGCGACCAAAAAAATAAAAACATGGAAAAACGAGGAGGCAAATATAAAAGTCCTAGAGTATTTACAGAGCAAGGTGTAGCAATGCTTGCCACAGTTTTAAAAAGTGATGTGGCTGCTAAAGTAAGTATTGCAATAATGGATGCTTTTGTTTTGATGCGAAAATATATTTCTAGTAATTTAATGGAGCAACATTATTTAAAAGATATGGTTATAAAACACGATGGAGAAATAAAACAACTTCAAGAATCATTTAATAAATTTGAAGAGAAAAAAGAAAATGTAAATGAAATATATTTTTATGGAAGAATATATGATGCTTATTCAAAGATAGTAGATATTTTAAAAGAAGGAGTGGAAGAAGTAATAATTATCGATAGATATGCTGATAAAAGTGTATTAGATATGATAAGAGATATAAAGGCTAAAGTAATATTAATAGTCAAAAGAAATGGCTTGTTAAAAGAGATAGATATTGAAAAATATAATAAACAATACCATAACTTAAAAGTAAAGTATGATAATACTTATCATGACAGATATATAATAATTGATAGAAATAAAGTATACCATTTAGGATCATCTCTAAATCAGGCGGGAAGTCGAACATTTAGTATTAATATTTTAGAAGATGAGCTTATTACGCAAAGTTTAATTAATAGTGTTTTTAGTATTAAAGTTAACCCTTAAAAAAATTAAAAAATATAGTGAGTTTTTATTTACAAAAACGCGCTTTTTAATTATAATAAATTTTAATGTTTTGGAGGTGTATTATGGATTATACAATACTCGTTATGCTACTAAAAGATTTAGTAATATTGCCTCATCAAGAAATAAAATTAGAACTTAAAGATGAGATTAGCAAAAAGATTGTTAAGATAAGTAGCAAAAAATATAGTAATCGAGTATTAATAGTTAATCCTAATACCACTTCTACAGAGCCTTCAGTTGAAGATTTACCTCACATTGGGGTTGTTGCCTATATTAAAAGTAAGCTAGAACTTTCTAATGGCAACTTACGTCTTACTTTAAGAGGAGAAAAAAGAGTTAAAATTTTAGAATATAATTCTTTTAGCGATGACATTATTTGTGCTAATGTTACCGATATAGTTTTGCCAAAATTAGAAGAAAATAACAAAATAGTAATTTTAAAAAAATTAAAAGAAAATATTAATCAATATTTAGATGCTGCTCCAAATATTTCCAATAGTATTTTTACCTTAGTATCTGAAAATGATGATTTGGATTTTTTGACTGATGCCATTACTTCATTTTTGCCTTTGAAGGCTTCTAAAAAATTACAATATATGAGTGAAGCTAATTATGAGAAAAGGGCTATTTCTTTAATTAAAGATATTAAATTAGAAATTAAGTATTTAAAATTAGAAGAAAAAATTGATAATCGTGTGCAAATGAAATTATCTGAAGAACAAGAAGAATACTATTTAAAAGAAAAATTAAAAGAGATTGAAGGTATATTAGGAATTAAAGATAATAGTTCTGAGACTTATAAGTATTATGAATTATTAGAAAAATTAGAAATACCTAAAAAAACTCATGATAAATTAGAAGAGGAAATCAAAAAATTAGAGAGAATGAATTATGCTTCTCCCGAAACGGCCACTTTACAAAGTTATTTAGATTTAGCCTTAAATTTACCATGGAATATTTCAAGTAAAGAAATTCTAAATGCAAAAAAAGTTATGACTTCTTTAAATAAAAGTCATTATGGTTTAGAGAAAGTTAAAAATAGAATTGTTGATTATATAAACATTAAAAATATTAATCCTAACTTAACGAGTCCGATAATATGCTTAGTCGGACCTCCGGGAGTTGGTAAAACCACTATTACGAAAAGTATCGCTGATGCTCTAGGAAGAGAATTTTATAAAATAAGTGTTGGTGGCTTAAATGATTCTACGGAACTTATTGGTTCCAGAAGAACTTACCTTGGGGCCTTACCGGGCAAAATAATTCAAGGATTAAAAAAATGTGGTACCAAAAATCCGGTCATTTTAATTGATGAAGTGGACAAAATGGTTAAGGATTTCAAAGGGGATCCCGCTAGTACTTTATTAGATATTTTGGATAGTACCCAAAATAAATCTTTTGTCGATAACTATTTAGAAGAGCCTTTTGATTTAAGCAATGTTTTGTTTATTTTAACCGCCAATGATTTAAATAATATTCCTTATACTTTGCTTGATCGTTTAGAAATAATTGAATTATCTAGTTATACTATTTATGAGAAAATGGATATTGCTAAAAAGTACATTTTGCCAAGAATTTATAAAGATTTTAATTTAAGTAAAAAAGTGGTTATGAAAGATGATACTTTAATGCATTTAATCAATAATTATACCAAGGAAGCTGGAGTTAGAAATTTATCCCGAGTGCTTCGCGATTTAGTAACTAAAATTGTAACTACCAAATCATCTTTTGTAGTTAGTGAAAAAAGTTTACAAAAATATTTAGAAAATGAAATTCAAGAACCTATGGATTATGAAATCAAAAATTGTGGGGTAGTTAACGCTTTAGCTTATACCAATGTGGGTGGTGTTTGCTTTAAAGTGGAATGTGCCATTTATGAAGGTAAAGAAGAAATTTTAGTAACCGGTTCTTTGGGCGATGTTTTAAAAGAAAGTATTAGAGTAGCAGTGTCCTATTTACAAGAAGTCGGATTTATTAAGAAAGATGCCTTAAATGGTAAAACTTTGCATCTTCATTTCCTTGATGCTTCCACGAAAAAGGAAGGACCTTCTTGTGGCGTAGCCATTACAACCGCTATTTTATCCGAAATTAATCAGATTTTAATTGATAGAGAAGTTTCATTTACGGGTGAAATTTCCTTAAAGGGTGACATTCTGAAAATTGGCGGTTTAAAAGAAAAAATTATCGCCGCTTATAATGCTAAAATTAAAACAATATATATACCTTATGCTAATCAAAACGATTTAAAGAATGTTCCTAAAAAAATTTTGGACAAATTAGAAATTAAAAAAGTTCATAATTATCAAGAAATTTATAAAGATTTATTTAAAAATAATATAGCCTAAAGTTATATTATTTTTTTTGCCTCATATTATTTTTTAGGAGATGATTAAGATGTTTGTCAAAATACCTTTTGAAAATACTTTAGAATTTAATACGAGTATTTATGAAATTACCAAAATGTCTTTAGAACACGAATTTAATGTTAATGATGGCGTTGTCTTAGGAAATTTTTATATTACGGGAGAATATCGTAGCCATGAAGTAAGTGTTAATAAAGAACCTTTTAAATTTACTTTGCCATTTACAGTAGAATTAAATGAACGAATTGATAATGATACTTTAGAGTTTAATATTGAAGATTTTTCTTATGATATTGTTGATGATAATAAATTAAAAGTTAATATTGAATATTCTCTAGAAGCTGAAGAAAGAAAAGAAGAAAGAGAAGATAAGGATGAATTATTCCAAAAAGTTGATGATGAAGAGTTAGATAGTGAGGTGAAAGAAATGGATGCCGTATTAGATACCGATAATACTCCTTCTAATAAAGAAGATTTTTCCTTAGAAGAAGAACGTTTAAGTGCGGAAGAAGAAAAAACGGTCATGGATACCATTGCGGGTGAAGATGATACTTTTGTTACTTATCATGTTCATGTTGCCTTAGAAAGTGAAACGTTAGAATCTATTTGTAGCATTTATAATGTTCCGGTCAGTTTAATTAAAGAATACAATAATGTTGATAGTGTTAGTACAGGAGATAAAATATTAATTCCAACTTATGATGAATAATAAAGTTGAGGCTTTAAAATCTTTATATAAGCCTTATCGTTATACCATAAGGGGAAAGTGTACAATTTTAGAAACCACCAGTGGCAATTTTGTAGTGAAGAAAAAACCAAAGAATAAAGATATTCCGGGACTATTCAATTATTTAAAAAGCCGTAATTTTACTTTTTTCCCCGATATTTATACTGATAATCGGGATGATGAGTATATTTATGAATACATCGAAGATGATAATTTAATTAATCCCCAAAAGAGTGAAGATTTAATTAATGTCGTAGGTCTTCTTCACTCGAAAACCTCCTTTAATAAAGAAGTTTCGGAAGAAACTTTTAAAGAAATATATGAGAATGTTAAAAATAACATTCTCTATTTAAAAGAATATTATTTAAAATATTATGAACTTTTTTTAAATCCTATTTATATGAGTCCTTCCGAATATGAATTTGTGCGTAATTACTCCAAATTAAATGCCGCCCTTAATTTTTCAGAAAAGGAATTAGATGAGTGGTATAGTGAGGTTAACGAAAAAAAAGATGAGCGGATTAGTCTTATTCATAACAACTTAAGTTTAGATCATTACTTAAGAAGTGATAAAGATTATTTGATCAGTTGGGATAAGGCTAAATTTGATACACCAGTTTTAGATTTGGTTAAACTCTATCAAAATAATTTTTGGGATATGGAATTTTCTTCTTTGTATAAAAGATATTTAAGTATTTCGCCTTTATCTAATTCGGAACAACGGTTATTTTTTATTCTTATTAGTATGCCACCCGAGATTAAATTTGAAGATAGTGAATTTGAAAAATGTAAACAAATGCGTAAATGTTTAGATTATGTATATAAAACGGAAAGTTTTTTAAAACCATACTATACGACTGATAGCGAAGAATAAGAAAAATATTTCAATAAATAAAATAAAAATATTGTAACGAAAGGGAAGGATAAAGGTAATAATTAATTGATAAAAAATTAAAATACATAAACCTAAAGCAAGTAAAATATAAAAAGTGGGATTGGGTCTTGGCCGCATGATAATCACCTATAAATAATATATTATAGGTGATTTATTTAGGTTCATTGGAAAATAAATTTGCCAAAATCAAAAAAAATTAAAAATTAGCACTCATATATTGACAAGTGCTAAACATAATATTATAATGTAATTAGCAATCAGAAATTATGAGTGCTAATCGGGTGGTGATGAAATTAAATGGATGAGAGAAAAAAAGCCCTATTAAAAGAAATAGTTGAAATTTACGTCAAAACAGTGAAACCTGTAGGAAGTAATTCCTTATGCAAAAAGCTAAAATGTTCTAGTGCGACGATTAGAAATGAAATGGCCGTTCTAGAAAATTTGGGCTATATTGAAAAGAACCATATTTCTAGTGGCCGGGTTCCTAGTGAATTAGGTTATAAGTATTATGTGGAAAATTTAATGCAGCCTAAAGATTTAACGGGTGAAGATATGTTAAAACTGCAAACCATTTTTGCTAATAATGAGCTTAAAGTAAGTGATGCCGTTACAAGATGTTTAGAAATAATTAGTGATTTAACTAACTATACTTCAGTTGTTTTAGGAAGAGGTAGTAGTGATAATCTTTTAAGACAATTGAATATTATAGCTTTAGATTTAAATAAAGTAGTCGCTATTGTTTGTACGGATAAAGGCTTAGTAGAAAACAAGGAATTTATTATTCCTGATAATATTGATGCCAATGAAATAGTTAGAGTTGGCGAAATGGTTAATAAAATGTTAGTTGGAACTCCGATTAGTAAAGTAGCGGAAAAATTAGAATTTGAAATTAAACCGATAATTGCTAAAAAGGTCAAAGATTATGAAACTGTTTATAATATTTTCTATGATGCGTTCAATGATTTCTTGATTCATAATACCAACATTCATGTATCAGGAAGAGTTAATCTTTTAAAAGAACCGGAATATGATAATACCACGAGTATTAAAAGAATTGCTTCGAAATTAGAAGATGATGCTTTTAAGAAAATGGTTGATGATATTGATGGTGGGGAAGATTTACAAATTTATATTGGTAAAGATAGTAATTTTGATGATAATGTCACAGTTATTAAGAAAAAATATAGAACCGCTGGCGAAGAAGGAACAATTGCGATTATTGGACCTAAGAGAATGGAATATGAAAGAGTTGTTTCGCTTCTAAATTATATGGTCGATAGAATTGAGGGAAAAGATGGAAAATAAGGAAGAAATTGAAGTATTAGAAGAAAAAGAAGTAAAAAAGAAAAAAGAACATAAAAAAGAAAATAAAGAATTATTAAAACTAGAAGAAGAAAAAAGACTATTAAATGATAAGCTTTTGCGAGTTAGTGCCGAAATGCAGAACATGAAAAGAAGATATGAAGAAGAACTTGCTAAAAGTTATAAATATAGTGGGGAAGATGTAATAGTAAGTTTACTACCCGTAATTGATAACTTTGAAAGAGCTATTAAATTAGATGATAGTAATTTATCCGATGAATTGTCAAAATTCCTTGAGGGATTTAAAATGATTTATGGTAATGTCTTAAATATTTTAAACAACTTAGAAGTAAAAGAAATCGAAGCTTTACATAAGCCCTTTGATCCAACGATGATGGAAGCGGTTTTAACTAGTCATGAAGATGGTGTTGAAGCTGGAATAGTTACTGATGTTATGCAAAAAGGTTATATGTATAAAGATAAAGTTATAAGAGTCGCTATGGTTAAGGTTAGCGAATAATACTCAAAAGAAAGAAAGGAAATGATATATAATGAGTAAAATAATTGGAATCGATTTAGGTACAACAAATAGTTGTGTTGCTGTTTTGGAAGGAGGAGAACCAAAGGTTATTCCTAATAGCGAAGGTAATAGAACTACTCCTTCCGTTGTAGCTTTTAAAGGGGAAGAAGAATTAGTTGGCGAAACTGCTAAAAGACAAGCTGTTACGAATGTTAAAAATACTATTTCTTCAATCAAAAGAAAAATGGGTACTAGTGAAAAAGTGGAAGCTAATGGTAAAAAATATACACCGGAAGAAATTAGTGCCAAAATTTTAGGAAAATTAAAGAAAGATGCGGAAAGTTATTTAGGAGAAAAAGTAACTAAAGCTGTTATTACTGTTCCAGCTTACTTTAATGATGCTGAAAGACAAGCCACTAAGAATGCTGGTAAAATTGCGGGTTTAGATGTTGAAAGAATTATCAATGAACCAACGGCAGCAGCTCTAGCATATGGACTTGATAAACAAGATAAATTACAAACTATCTTAGTTTATGACTTAGGTGGTGGAACATTCGACGTTTCTATTCTTGAACTTGGTGATGGTGTCTTTGAAGTTAAATCTACTAGTGGAAATAATCGTCTTGGTGGTGATGACTTTGATGAAAGAATTAGTGATTATTTAGTTAGCGAATTTAAGAGTGAACATGGTGTTGATTTATCAAAAGATAAAATGGCTATGCAAAGAATTAAAGATGCGGCTGAAAAAGCGAAAAAAGATTTATCTGGTATGACTAATGCGCAAATTAGTTTACCATTCATTGCTCAAAGTGATGAAGGACCACTTCATATGGAAATGAGTTTATCTAAAGCTAAATTTGAAGATTTATGTCGCGATTTATTTGATTCTACTTTGGAACCAGTAAGAAAAGCTTTAAAAGATGCGAAACTTACCAGTAAAGATATTGATAAAGTAATCTTAGTTGGTGGTTCAACTCGTATTCCTTATATTCAAGAATTAGTTAAAAAAGAATTAGGTCAAGAACCTAATAAAGGTGTTAACCCTGATGAAGTAGTAGCCATGGGAGCCGCTATTCAAGGTGGTGTCTTAACCGGGGAAGTTGATGATATCGTTTTACTTGATGTAACTCCATTATCATTAGGTATTGAAACTTTAGGTAATGTTATGACAGTTTTAATTCCAAGAAATACAACTATCCCAACTAGTAAGAGTCAAGTATTTAGTACCGCTGCGGATAATCAACCCGCTGTAGACATTCATGTTTTACAAGGTGAAAGACCAATGGCGTATGATAATAAAACATTAGGTAACTTCCAACTTACTAATATTCCTCCTGCAAAAAGAGGTATACCACAAATCGAAGTTACATTCGATATTGATGCTAATGGTATAGTTAATGTTAAAGCTAAAGATTTAGGAACGGGAAAAGAACAATCTATAACAATTACTTCAAGTACTAATCTTTCTGATGAAGAAATTGATAAAATGATGAAAGAAGCTGAAGCTAATAAAGAAGCTGACGAAAAGAGAAAAGAAGAAGCTGAAGTTAGAAATAATGCGGATTCAATGATTTTCCAAACGGAAAAAGCTTTAGAAGATTTAGGTGATAAAGTAGATTCAAAAGATAAAGAAAAAGCTGAAGATTTAGTTAAAGAATTAAAGAAAGAACTTGAAGGTAGCGATATTGATAAGATCAAAGAAAAAACCGAAGAGTTATCTAAAACAGCTATGGATTTAGCAGCTAAAGTTTATCAAAGTGCTACACCAAATAGTGAGGCTACTGCAGAGGAAAACAATAAATCTTCTAAAAAAGATGATGTTGAAGAAGCAAAATTTGAAGAAAAATAAAAGATTAGGTTCTAGAAAACTAGAGCCTAACTTTTAGTTATAGAAAGGTAATTTTAATGGCAAAAACAAGAAAAGAATTTAAAGACATTTATAAATGGAATGTGACAGATTTATATAAAAATGATAAGGAAGCTTTAAAGGAAATTAAAAGTTTAGAAAAAGATATTCTGGCTTTAGATGAATATAAAGGCCATATATTAGATAGCGCCGATAGTTTATACAATGTTTTAAATACGGATACTTTATTAGAAAAAAGAATTGAAAGAATATATACTTATGGTCATATCAATAATGATGCTGATACCAAAGATGTTAATTTTCAAACTATTTATGGTCTGGCTAAAAATATTTATACAAAATATTTAGAACATTCGTCATATATTGTTCCGGAACTTTTAAAAGGCGATTATGATTTAGTTTTAAAATATATTAAAGAAAATAAAAGTTTAAAGCCTTATGAAAGAGTTTTAAAACATATTTTTCGAAATAAAGAACATGTTTTAAGTGAAGAAGTGGAAAGTACTTTAGCTAGTTTTGCTAATTTATTTGCGGCTCCTGATGAAATAATGCAAATTTTAAGTGATAGTGATTTTACTTTTGATAGTATCAATGTTGATGGTAAAGAGACAGAACTTACCGCAAGTAATTATTCGGTCTATATAAAAAATCCTAATCGGGAAGTTCGCCAAGCGGCCTTTAATTCTTTACATAAAACTTATGGTAAATTTAAAAATACGATTGCCACGATTTTAAAAAGTGAAGTTGAAAAAAATGTCGTTAATGCTAAATTAAGAAAATTTAAAAATAGCCTAGAAGCCTCTTTATTTCCTAATGAAATAGACCCTAAAGTTTATCATAATTTAATTAGTGGGGTTCATAAACATTTACCATCTTTATATAAATATTGGGAATTAAAAAGAAAAGAATTAAATTTAGAAGAAATGCATATTTATGATACTTATGCTGATATAAGTAAAAAAGATCATCAAAAATATACTTTTGAAGAAGCTAAAGATTTAGTTTTGAAGGCGGTTGAGCCTTTAGGAGAAGTTTACCAAAAAGATATATTACAAGCATTTACAAAGGGTTGGATTGATTCATGTAATAATGATGGTAAAAGAGGCGGAGCCTATTGTACAACTTGTTATGATGTTCATCCTTATGTCTTACTAAGCTTTGAAAATGATATGCAAAGTATATCTACTTTAGCTCATGAACTTGGTCATGCTATGCACTATTATTACGCTTGTCAAAATCAATCTTATCAAGATTATGGCTATAGCATTTTTGTCGCTGAAGTTGCCAGTCAAACTAACGAAATATTATTAGATCGTTATTTACTTGACCATGCCACTTCCAAAAGTGAAAAATTAAGAATCATTGATAATTTATTATTAGGCATGAAAGCTTCAATCTTTAGACAAACTATGTTTGCTGAATTTGAATTATTTATTCATGAATATACCGAAAAAGGTAATGTCTTAACTTATGAAAATATGATAGATAAATATTATGAATTAAATAAACTTTATTTTGGATCTAATGTTGTTTGTGATGATTTAATTAAATATGAATGGGAAAGAATCCCGCATTTCTATTTAAACTTTTATGTTTATCAATATGCCACTAGTTTTACAGCCGCCATTAGTTTAGCTAATAAAATTTATGATGGCGATAATAAAGTGCGAGATAAATATTTAGAATTTTTAAAATTAGGTTGTACTAAAAACCCAATTGATTCTTTAAAAGTTGCGGGTATTGATATGACCACTAATAAAGTTTTAGATGATGCCATTAAATTTATGGATGAACTTTTAGAAATGTATGAAGAATTACAAGGAAGTGATAAAGCATGAACAAAAAAGATTATTATGAAATTTTAGGAGTTTCCAAAGATGCTAGCGATGAAGAAATAAAAAGAGCGTTCCGGGTTTTGGCCAAAAAATATCACCCTGATGTTAATAAAGAACCAGGAGCAGCGGATAAATTTAAGGAAATTGGCGAGGCTTACCAAGTCTTATCTGATAAAAACAAAAGAGCTCAATATGATCAATTTGGCCATGCCGCTTTTGAAAATGGTGGAGCTTCTAACTTTGATATGGGCGATATTAATTTAGACGATATTTTATCAAGCATTTTTGGAGGTAGCTTCGGAGGCCATTTTTCTTCTTTTACCGACCTGGGAGGATTTGGCCAAAGAAGAGGAGCTAAAAGAGCAAGACGTGGTGACGATTTATTAATGCGTATTCGCTTAACTTTTGAAGAAGCCATCAAGGGTTGCAAAAAAGATATCCAAGTAAATGTCAGTGAAGAATGTGATAAATGTCATGGTGCTGGTGGTTTTGGAGAAGCCAAATGTCCTACTTGTAATGGTTTAGGAGTAATAAGAGATGAACAAAGAAGTTTATTTGGTCTTATTCAAACCCAAAAGACTTGTCCTGAATGTGCTGGAAGTGGTAAAGTTTTTAAAGAAATTTGTCGGGAATGCCATGGCGAAGGTAGAGTAGATAAAAACAAAACTTTAACTATTACCGTACCGGCTGGTGTTGATAATGGTAGTCAACTTCGTTTAAGTGGCAAAGGTGAAGCCGGCATAAATGGGGGCCCTAATGGGGATATTTATTTAGAATTTGTAGTGGAAGACCATAAATATTTTGAAAGACACGATGATGATATTTACTTAGAAGTCCCAATAACCATAACCGACGCTATTTTAGGATGTAAAAAAGAAATACCTACTTTAGATGGAAGTGGTTATATTGAAATTAAACCAGGAACTCAAAATTACACTAAATTAAAACTTAAAGGTAAAGGAGTTAAAGGGGTTAATAGTAGAGTACCTGGTGATATGTATGTAGTAGTTAATGTTATCATTCCAACTAAACTTACAAAGACGCAAAAAGATTTATTAAAAGAACTTTCGGAAACTGATTTAGAAAGTGAACCGGAATTTAAAGATTTTAAAAAATCATTAAAATAATTAGGAGAAGATTTTTCTAGGAATAGAGAAATCTTTTTTTACGCACAATTATCAACAAAATAAAATCCAAAACTTGACACCGGGGGGGGGTATTATATAATAAACATATAAGATAAGAAGAATAGAAGTATTTATGTAGTTGTTAACATAAATTATTTTTAGTTGTTATCTGTATTCGGTATTATAAACAAAAGGAATGATAAGATGAAAATAAAGGAAAGTAAAATTTTAAATGTTATTAAAGAATATAAAAGTTTAGTAATAATTGCTTTAGTAATTATAGTTCAAGTTATTTGGCTAATATCATCAAATGATTCTTATGCTTATTATAGTAGTAGTAATGAAATGCCTATATTAAGTACTAAAATAGGAGAATTTGCTAAAGGAGATACATCTCCTTTAGATACTAATACTGATATAAACTTATTATATTATATCCAAGATATATTTAATCCCAAAGAATATGTCGTATTAGAAACAGCACCCGTAGATATAAAAGATTATACATTAGTAAAAAGTAAGAGTAATTGTATACCGGAAGAAAGTGAACTAGCTAATGATAAAGTAAAATATAGTAATTATGGCTTTGATGAAAACGGAAATTTAAAAATAACCATAAGTGAAGATAAACCTCATCAAATAGTATGTAGATTATATTACAATATCGACTTTAGTAAATATGATCAATTAAATGGAGATATAAATGTAATAGCGTTAGTAGAATCAAATGAAGGAACAATAGTAAAAGAAAAAGAAGGAAAAAAATATACAATCCAAGAGATACCAGAGAGTGGATATAGATTAGAAAGTTATGAATGTAATAACAAAGATAAATCTACTCAAACAGAGATAACATATGAAAATAATAAAATGACAGTGAAATATAAAGTACCGGATTTATGTTATGCCTATTTTAATAAAGAAGTGGAGGGATAAAGATTAATGAAAAGGAAAATATATAAAATAATATTAATAATATTATTAATAATAGAAATACCGATAATGTATTTAACATTTAAAACATTTAGTAATAAAGAAATAAATAAAGTAAGTTATAATGAAAATATAAAAAGTAAAAGTACCTTAGCCTATTATATAGATGGAGAGTTACAAGAAGGAATGACTTCATGGCCAACGGACAAAGAATATGAGAAAGCAGAATGTTATTATGGGAATCATGTTGAAGTACCCGCAAGTGAAGTATTATCATTTGATAATACTAGTCATACCGCAACCATAACATCGAATAAAACCATATATTGTTCATTATATTTTGGAAAGACACCATCAAAGCCAAGTGGTTCTGGTAACGCAGCAAGTGTAATTGATAAAAATTCTGGAGGCGGAACATTAGAAACAGTGGTACAATTAGAAGAAAGAAATAAATCTATATCTGGTGATATCAAAGATGACTTAAGGAGATTTATCGGAACAAAAGATGAAGTAACAGATAACTTTATCTGTTTCGGAACAAATAGCCAAAAAGATTGTAAAGACAATATGGATATATACATGTATCGAATAATGGGGATAGATACAGAAGGAAGATTAAAACTAATCAAAGCGACAAAATTAGTACAAGGAAGCACAAGTACTTTCCAATGGTTTAGTGATTATACATCTGATATACATTGGAATGAATCAGGTTTATATAGTGGGCTAAACGGTAGTTACTATGCTGCAAATACTAAATATAGTTATATGCAAGATACAGCATGGACAAATTTAATAGATACGTCAACATATTATATAGGAGATTCGCCTTATGTAGGAGAGTTGACAACCAGTACTTATCCAACATTATTTCAAAATGAACGGAGTAAAGCTTACGGTGGTAGTTGGCCGTTGGATGTATATATCGGATTAATGTATTTGAGTGATTATTTATATGCCAATAATGGATATCAAAGTACAAATAATTGGTTGTTTATCCAAAATGGATTAAATGGAACAGCCAATACACCTTCAGGATCAATCGCACCAACCTCGGATTGTGAATGGACAATGACCAGGTATGCCGATGGCGACGGCCGTTCTTATGCGTGGGGCGTGGAAGATTGGGGGACTGGAGAGTTCCATTATTTTGACGGTGAGCTTGCGGTTCGTCCAGTCTTCTATCTTTCATCCGAGATAACAATCACAGACGGTAATGGTTATATAAATACTCCATATATAATTTCTCCACAAAGTTAATGATTGTCATAAATGCACAATATTTTAATAGAATTAGGAAGCAAAAAGCTTCCTTTTTATATTGTTTTCGACAAAATAGAAGAAATATCGACAAATGTTGTCAAAATCTCCTATGGACTTTTAGGTAATACTTGTGTTTTAATAGTAAGTCGAGACGAGAAGGCTTGCCTACTTTCAGGGGGTTTTGGAAAGACCAAGATCAATTGAAAGGGGTGGTTTTGATGAAATTAAATATCTGCGGATTTTTAAAAGTAATGATTTTTCTGTCTAGTCAAATGACAAAACAAAAAAAGACTATCCTTATTCGGATTGAGTTCCGTTTAGGATAGCATTCCACTAAGGCAACGATTTCTCGTCTCCTAATAAGATTATACAACATGGTTAGAAAATTGACAATAAGGAAAACTTTTAAATATAGTGGTTAAGGGGGTGAAGCTGATGAAAAAGAAAATAATTTTTATTATTAAACTAATTATTTTAATAATATTACTACTATTAATAACTTTATTAATTATTGCTAAAATGCAATATCCTAAAGTATACAAAATAAGTAGTAGTGATAAAGATATTAAAATAAATGGGATAATGATTAAAACTAATAAGGATTTGTTTTTAGGATTATCTTTAGATAAAATAACGACCGGATTTTATAAAAAAGAATTATATAGTAAATTAGATAATCAATTATTAGGTAGTACTTTTGATAATTCTATCTCAGTAGCGGACTATGATTTATATCATAAATATATCAGTAAAGATAATTCTTATTATGTGCGAATTTATCATAGTAATGATCCTAATGATTATGTTGATGTTGATTTAAAATTAAAATTAGGTTATAAAAATGATTTAGCCAAGAATATTCCTAAATATAAAGAAACCTTACTAGATAAATCCAATGAATTTAGAAATAAAATTCGTTTAAAGATGACAGAAGAGTTAAATTATTATCATTATAAAGAAAATGATATTTATTATACTTATTACGTTGAAGATAATGAATTTGTTATTGATGATTATAGTAACAAAGGAGAAGTTAATCAATATTTTTATGATTTTGAAACTTTATCTTTAGTCTATTTTAATAGGGTAAATGATGAAATAAAATATACTATAACGTACTATGACGGGGGTAATTCTTGTTTAGAAAATTGTGATAATGTTCAAGAAAAATTAGATATATTTTATAAATTAGTAGATAATTTATTAAAATCGTAATATTTTTTTCTTTCATAAATTGACATATTTTTCTCTTTTTAATATAATGTCTATAAGGGATGATGCCTAATGAAAACTGTAACATTAGTAAAATTAAAAATGAAAAAAATATATAAGGCATGTTTAACTTTTATTGGGTTTTTAATAATTTTAGCATCTTTAGTAGGGGTTTTATATTTATTTTATGATAAAGTCATTGATCCTTCTAATGATATTGAAGTAAATGGGGCATTGTCTATTAACTATGTTGATGGTAAATCTTTTAATAGTGGTAAAAATAAAGAAATGAAATTTTCAATTTCTAATAGTAGTGAAGAAGTTCAATATTATAATATTGTTTTCTTAAAAGTCAGGGGTATGGGCGAATATCGAATATTATATAATGATTCAGTTGTCATGAGTGGCAATTTAGAAACTACTGATGAAGTAGTTACGGATTCAATAAGTATTGATGCTTTAGAAACTAAAGTTTATACTTTAGAACTTGCAAATAAAGGAGAAAATGTTTTAAAAGGTCTTTTAAATGTAAGAATTCAAAAAGGTAAGATGGAAACTTTTGCAGATGTGATTTTAAAAAATAATTCGGCTAGTGAAAATCCTTTAACTAAAGTAGGCACAGATATAGCCGTAGAAAATGAAGGCTTAATTAAGAGTAGTGATGATATTGGCGTATCATATTATTTTCGCGGTAATATTCCGAATAATTATGTTAAAATTAATGATTTATTATGGCGAATTGTCAGGATTAATGGTGATGGCACTATTAGGTTAATTTTAAATGATACCATAAAAAATACCATTAATTATTATAATGCTAGTGAGTTAAAAAGTGATTTTAATGATTCTTCAATTTATTCTTATTTAAATAGTTGGTTTGAAGAAAATTTGCGTAATTATATTAAATATATTGCGAATACGCGTTATTGTAATGATGTTAGTCATGATGATGCTTATACTTATTTAAATTATACGAGAATTGTGACTAATAAAATTCCGACTTTAAATTGCTTGAGTAATTCCATTACGAGTAAACTGGGTATTTTATCCGTTGATGAAGTTATCCTCGCGGGTGCTACTACTGATAAAAATAATAATAATTACTATTTATATAATCCTAATTTTACCGATTCTTGGTTTACGATGAGTGGAGCTAAAGGTAGTGATAGTAGTTTAAATTTATTTATGGTTGATCAATACGGTAAAGTAAGAAGTGATATTGTCGGTAGTTCTTATCATACCGTTCGGCCAGTCATTAATTTAATTAAAAATACGGAAGTTACAGGAAGTGGTACTTTAGATGATCCTTATATACTAAAAGAAGAATGATTTGCTATCTGTAAATTGTTGTGTTATAATAAGTGTCAACATTTGCCTAAATATATGTAAAGCAAATGCAAGGCACTTATTTTTATTATTAGTAAGTGATAAAATATACATGTGGTGAGAAAATGAAACTAATTAATGACATAATTTATTTTATTAGATCTTTGAGCTTAGTTGATGTTGTCTTTTTTGTTGCCATAATTGTTTTGTTAATTTTATTAGTAACTTTAGTTTATTTTATCAAAATTAACAATGATATTTTAAGTGAAGATGATTTTTTTAAAGACTTAACTGATGATGATAAAGATAAAAGTAAAGAAGAGAATATTGTTAAATTGAAAGATGAAGTAGAAGAAAAAGAAAAAAAGGAAGAAGTCAAGGAAGAATATAATGATGAAGAAGGAGAACTATTAGACTTAAAAAGTTTAACTAAGAAACTTGAAGAAGAAGCTATTAGACCAATGGGTATTGCTGAATATGAGAAAGATCAAGAAGAGAAGGCCATTATTAGTTATGATGAACTTATCCAAAATAAAAATAAATATGCCGTTAATTATGAAAAAGAAGAAGTTTTAGATGATTTAGTTGTTAAAAAAGTGGATTTAAATGATTTAGTAAATAAAGATGTTTTAGATGAAGTAAAAGAAGTAAGAGTAATTAGTTATGAAAAAGAAGAAGCATTCTTAAATGCTTTAAAGGAGCTTAACAAATTACTTAATTAAAGGGTGGTTTTATGTTAGTTTATATTGAAACTTTTGGATGTAAAGTCAATGCTTATGAATCAAACTATATAAAACAGTCACTAGAAGCTAGTGGCTTTCTTTTTACGACTAATATTAAAGATGCTGATGTAGTTATTGTTAATACTTGCACGGTAACTAATACTGCGGATAGTAAATGTAAGAAGTTTGTAAGAAGAGTAAGAAGAGAAAACCCTAATTGCATTTTAATCGTGGCGGGATGTAGTACGCAAAATAAGGCTTCCGATTATGAGAAAATGGATATCGATATCCTTTTAGGTAATCGTTATAAATCTAAAATACCGGAACTTTTAGATAACTATTTAAAAACCAAAGAAAAATATAGCTTTGTCGATAACAATCGCGATCTCGCTTTTGAAAATATGGAAATAAGTGATTTTAATCACACTAGAGCTTTTATTAAAATTCAAGATGGCTGTGATAATTTTTGCTCCTATTGTATTATTCCTTTTATGAGGGGAAAATGTCGGAGTAAAAATTTTGATGAAGTTATATCCGAAGCCGAAAAGTTATCTTTGAATCACCAAGAAATTGTTTTAACAGGTATTCATACCGGGTCTTATAGTGATAATGGCAAAGATTTAGTCGATGTCATTGAAGCTATTTCTAAATTACCTAATATCAAAAGGATAAGACTTTCTTCAGTCGAAATCACGGAGTTAAATGAAAAATTTATGGATATGCTAAAATGCAATTCTAAATTTTGCAACCATTTACATATTCCTTTGCAAGCGGGTAGTGATCATGTTTTAAAACTTATGAACCGCAAATATGATTTAGATTATTATTTTAACAAAATAAAAGAGATTAGAGATATTAGACCTGATATTGCTATTTCTACAGACATCATTGTCGGATTTCCGGAAGAAACTGATGAAGATTTTATGGCAACTTATGAAAATGCCCAAAAACTTCAATTTAGTAAAATTCATGTTTTTCCTTACTCTAAAAGAGATGGTACTAAAGCTAGTTTAATGAAAGAAGTATCAGATAAAGAAAAAACTAGTCGAGCTCATAAATTATTAGAATTATCCGATATTTTAGAAAAAGAATATAATAATAAATTTATCGGTAAAGAAGTAGATGTTTTAGTTGAAGAAGTAAAGAATGGTGTCAGCATTGGTCATACATCTAATTACTTAAAAGTTAGTATTAATGGCAAATTAGAGAAAAATAAAATTTATAAAGTCTTTTATAAAGGCGAAAAAAGTGATATTATATAAAAATTATTAAATATTAATCTCTTATGGGGGGTGATCATGATGGGAGAAGAAGATATTAAAGAAGTAAGCGAACAAGAACTGGAAAGTGCTTTTCCCGATAATGCCTTTAAAGCCTATATGAATGAAATAAACAAATATCCCCCTTTAAGTGTTGATGAGCAAATTAGTTTAGGAAGAAAAATGATTAATGGAGATGAGACTGCTCGCGAAAAGTTAGTTAAATCTACATTGAAACTAGTGGTATGGGTAGCCTTTAAGTATTATCATACCTTAAAACATATGACAATCCTTGATATTATTCAAGAAGGTAATATTGGTCTACTTAAAGCGGTCGAGCGCTATAATCCCGAAGAAGGTGCTTTTACCACTTATGCGACTCGGTGGATTAAACAAAGTATTACTAAAGGTATTCATGATAAAAATGATGAGGTTAGAAAACCTGTTCATTTGCAAGAATCAATAAATAAGTATAATAAACTAATGCAAAGCTTAAAAGCTAGGGGTAAAATAATTAGTGATGAAGAAATATGCGAAATACTTAATATAGATTTAAAAAAATTAGCATTGATAAGAGAAACTATGCAAAATACGGCGACTGTATCGATGCACGCTAAGATAGAAGACGATAAAGATGGTACTGAGCTTTCAGCATTTATTGAAAGTGATAGTACTAAACAATATAACGATATAATAAATCAAATGGTAGACCATGATTTATTTGTTATTTTAAAAAATGTCTTAAAACCATTACATTACTATATTTTATATCATCGCGTTTTAGCTGGTGAACATTTAACCCTGGAAGTCATAGGAGAAGAATTTCATGTAACAAGAGAGAGAATAAGACAAATAGAAGCCAAGACATTAAGAATTGTTAAACCATATTTAGATTGGGATAGTGAATATAATAGGGATTTACTAAACAAAATCAAGATTAGAGAAGGGGTAAAATATCCTTATATCAAGGAAGAACCGACAAGTCCTAAAGATGTAATAAGATATCTTTTTTTAAAAGATCATTTATCTATTGAAGAAAGAGAACTATATAAGCTTAGATTTTTATCTAATTATAAATATTCTTTTAAAACTATTGCCCATATTATGAATATTTCGGAAGATTATCTTACTTCTTTAAATAAATCTTTACAAAGTAAAATAGCTTATTATTTAAAAGATTTAAAGCATTATAAATTATTTGAAAAAGATATGATGCAAAAATATTCTACGAAAATACTTGCTATCGATGTTGATAAAATAGATGATACTATTCTTTATAGAAGTTTAGAAGATAAATATGCCAATCTTACTTATGATGAATTCTTAAGAATTTATAATGATTCGGGTATCTCTTTAGATAATCATGATTTAGAATTAATAAAAAGATTTTATAATGCTCATTTAGATCATAGTTTTGCCATGAAAAATGATGTTGAAAAAGATATTAATCTACCAAGATTTGGTTTTGTTAAAAAAGATGGTTTAGTACCATTATCAAAACTTTATAAAACCTATTTACAATCTAAAGATGAATATCGTCCTGATCAACAATTGTATTTAGAGTGTTTCTTCTTTAATCGTAAACCTAAAGAATTATTTTATGAAAAGTATCCTGATTCACCACTTTTAGAAAATGATTTTCATTTAATAGCAAGAGTTGAACGAAGATATTTTCATATCTATTCACTCTTGGAATCATCCTTATCTAAAGAAGAATGGCTAGATGTGAAAAGTACTTATCCTGAATTATTCACTCCCTTTAGAATAGAAATATTAGATAGGTATTTTGGCGTTTATGGTAAACCTATACCTATTATTGAATTATATAAAAATTATGATATGGAATATAATGAATTTCACGATGCAATTTTTGGAGCGCGTAATTTAGCGATAGCATTAAAAGCGGGAATTAAACATAAAATAAAAATAGACAAAAGTTTATATATTCCTTATCTCGAGTCACCTTATTATAAATTTTCCGAGCCTTCAAATACAATTTTAAGAAGATTTATTATCGAAAATAAAGGTTATGATGAGATAGCAAAGGAAGTTGGTTTAACAAGAACCCAGGTATCTAATGCTATTACTAACGGTATTCGGAAAATGGATAATTATCGTTTTGGCTTAACGGACATTTTTATTGTAAGTAAAGAAGAAGTTGAAGAAGTAATAAGAATATATAAAAAGAGATTTAGTGATTTAGATATTAAATTTATTATGGAACGTTATATAAATTTAAAAGATGTAGATGAAATAACTAAAATGTATCACGTTGATAATCGTAGTGTTAATGATGTAATTACGAAGTTTAATAAGTTATATAAAGATCTTAAGATAAAAGATGTTGAAGTATCAATTGAAGAAATAGAAAGAGAAGTGGCACTTCCTCCGTGTGAATCAGTATATTCAATAAGAGAAAAAATACATGCCTCTTTCTATTATGGGTTTAAAAATAGTTATAATAAAGAAGGAATTAAACTAACAAGCGAAGAGATTCAACAATTACTTAAGATAACTCCACATGTTTATTATCATCTTCGTAAACAGGAAATTAGTAATTTAAAAATGCGTAAATCAGGTCTTTTAAAACCAAGTGATTGTTATATAAGCCGAAGTAAAATGGCCGAATTATTAAGTGATGTTCACTTACCAATTAGTGACAAAGAACGAGATATAATATCTTATTTTTATGGACTGAATGGTAGAGAATTTTTAAGTTTTAAAGAGTTAACTAAAATATTTGGGGATACTGAAGGAAGCATTAGAAGACGTTATCAAAGAGCTATTGTAAATATTTTTAAATATATGAATAATGAAATACCTGGCAAGATAGATTATGAAAATGATATTGTACCTATTTTAAAATATTTTGCCACCAAAGATAGAGAAAAAGTAATTGATTTTTATAGAGATAATCTATCTTACGAAGAGATAGCTAAAAAATATTCCTTAACTTTTAGAGCTGTAGTCGGAATAATGACGAGAATTAAAGTAAATGTTTATGATATCTTAAATAATCCTGAAGCTAAAAAGTTTGATTTTGATTATTATAAGGAAGCTATAAAAGATGAAAGACTGCCTTTCTATGGAAATTTAAAAGAAGCTACCCAAATCCTAGAATTATCTTTAGGTATGAGAGATGAAGAACGTTTAACTTTCCCTCAAATAAAAGAAAGACTAAATATTGAGATGAGTGTATCGTCAATGAGTCAAGTAGTAAGCTTTCTCATGCTTGCTGTTTGTAAATTGCGAATAGGTATTTATAAAGAAAAAACTTATCCATCTAAAAGGGTAGAAGATTATTATAATTTACATTTTAAAGATATGGGTGCGGTAGAAAAAAAGGTTTATGAAAAATATTTAAAATACCAAAAAGATCATAAAAAAAGGAATAAAAGAACTCATCGTATTCCTGGTTTGATTTTAAATGATTTAATAAAAGAAGATTATCCAGATGCTTTTAGATATGAAAGTGCTACTAGAGAAGAAGTGTTAGAAATACTTAAGAATCCTAATTTAAATTTATCATCAAGGATAAGAAGACAATTAATGTTTCATTTTAATATACCTGAAAGAATATTTATGAAAGGTAAAGAATTAAGCCATATCTATAGAATATTTAATCAAATAGAGAGCATAATAAGAAATAGGGGAGAAGAAAGAACATTAAATATAAAATAAAAAAGGATATTCATCATCTTTGAATATCCTTTTAGATTTAAAATTTTCGGTACAGACCAATTGCTTTGCCTAAAATTACACAGTTATCTAAAATAATTGGGGCCATAGTATCATTTTCTGGTTGTAATCTAATATGCCCATTTTCTTTGTAAAAAGTTTTAATTGTTGCTTCATTTTCCATAGTCATGGCTACAACAATGTCGCCATTTTTGGCGGTACTTTGTTTTTGAACAATAACATAATCGCCATCATAGATGCCCGCATTAATCATACTTTCACCACTGACATGAAGAGTGAATATAGTTGCTGCAGCTGGCACTAGGGAAGCGGGAAGATCGAAAAATTCATTTGGTTGTTCAATTGCTGTAATTGGATTTCCAGCGGTAATTTTTCCTAGTAACGGAACTTTAACAACATCTTCGCTGTGAGGCATATATTCATTTTCACATAAAATTTCAATTGTTCTAAATTTGTTGCTCGTTGTTTTGATATAGCCCATACTTTCCAAATTTTTCAAATGGGTGAAAACAGTGGCGGGACTACTTAGGCCAACTCCTTTGCAGATTTCCCTTATGGCAGGGGGATAACCGTGTTCAGCTGTGTATTTTTTGACAAAATCTAAAACGTCATGTTGTCTTACTGTAAGTTCTTTAGTATTCATAATATCATCTCCTTAAAATTATTTTACAATATTTATCTAATAATGTCAAACAAATGTTTAAAATTATTAAAATTTTCTTTTTGCTATTGAAATCAAACTAATGTTTTGATATTCTAAATACAGAAAGAAGGAGTGATATAATGAAAAAGAAGTTAAGACATTTTGGAGGGCTAATTTTATTTTATGCCGTCATAGTTTTTGGAGTATTGCTCCTGAATGCTCGGTTTTATTATCTTAATAATAATGTCCATGATGTGAATGTTGTGGCTGTTAATAATTAGAAGTTAGTGTCCTTTACCAGCATTGACTTCTAATGCCACTATTTGCTATAATAACCCGCGAGGAGATGAATTAATGGAAGGCGGAAAAACAATTCAAAGTAGATTTATATCTGAAATACATAATATAGCAGTGCTTTATCCTGATATGCTGGAGAGAATACTAACTGATGAAGTGCTAGTTTGGTGTTTAGAAGATGTCCTATCAATATTAGGGACTTATTCCCATTACTGCTTAAATCTTCAAAGCAATTTTAATTTACCTGAGGCTAACCAATCGCCAAGAAATATTTATCGAACTATATTTGATTCTTGTAAATGCAAATTAAAAACATATTATGATTTATTTTTGACTTATCAAAGTATTCAAAAGAAAAGAAATATCTCTTTAAATTTATCTTTAGATATTGATCAATTTCTTTCTAATGTAAGGCAAATATTAGGGGAAGATTTAAACAATATCGAAATGGGTAGCCGTTAATTATTTTTAACTTAGAAGAACAATGAATGAGTAAATTCATTGTTTTATTTTGAAAATCAGTTTATAATAATAGAAGAAGGTAGTAATATGAAGAAGAAAGTTTTAGTATTATATGCTCGTTATGGCTCTGGTCATGCTGCCATTGCCAAATATGTGGCTAATTATATTAAAGAAAAAAATTCTAATTGGATAGTGGAATTACTAGATATTAGTGATTATGGTAACTGGTTAGGTCGGACTGGTGTTAAAGTAATGGACTTTGTGGGTAAACATAGGACAGCTTTAATATTTGATTTTTTCTATGAATTAATGGATCACCGGATTTCCACGATGGGTGATAATGCTATTACGAAAAGAAGTTATGATAATAAAAGACTTAGAAAAATAATTGTCGATTTTAATCCTGATGTTGTTATTTCTTCCCATTTTTACTGTAGTAATATTATTACTTATTATAATAAACTTGGACTTATTAAAACTAAATTATATACGATTATTACGGATTATCGGACGCATGAATGTTGGATTAGAAACAAAAAATTGGAAGATGGCTATATCGTAGGCAATGAAGTAGTTAAAGAAGAATTAGTGGAAAGAGGCGTTGAGGCGAAAAAAGTCTATCCCTATGGACTTCCTCTAAATTTAGAAAAAATTCATCATTTAGATTCTAAAGAAGTAATCTATCATCGATATAACATTGAAGGTAAGAGAAAAGTATATTTATTTTTTGGCGGATCTTCTGCTGGTAGTATGTATTATTATGATTATTTTAAAGCTTTAGCCAAACTGAATTTAGATGCTGATGTTATTTTCATCAGTGGCCATAATGAAAAACTAAGATCCAAATGTGCCAATTATGTTCTTAAAAATAATCTTTCTAACATCAATGTTCTTGGTTATTCTAAAGATGTTTTAAATTTAATGAAAATTAGCGATTTAGTTATTTCCAAACCAGGGGGAGCCACCGTTACCGAATGCTTAGAGATGCGCGTACCAATGTTATTAGTTCCCGGAGTTGGGGGTCAAGAAAAATATAATGCCCGGTTTATGACCCGGAAAAGATATGGGATTAAAGTGCGTAATGTTTGGGCTTTTAAAAGAGTTTTAAAAAGACTGGAGGCAAGTCCTATTACTTTAAAGAAAGCTAAAGAAAGATTAAATAAATTAGATGATAATAAATCAGTAGAAAAAATTTACAATTTAATTAATAAAGGATAAGGAAGTAGGTAGTATGAGTAAGAAAGATAATTTAATTATAAATAATTTACAAATGCTAGGTTTAGATATGATTAAAGAAGCTGGAAGTGGGGATGTCGGATTAACCATGGATTCCGCCAGAGTGTTTTATACTTTATTTATGAAACATCTTAATTTTGAGCCTCATAAGCCTAATTTTATCAATCAAGACCGCCTTTTTGTTAGCAGTCATTTTTTGCCTTTGTATTATGCTTCCCTTTATTTATTTCAAAAAAATTTAACGATTGAAAATTTAAAAGATTATAAAAAGTTTTCTTCCGTAACCCCAGGATATTTATCTTCTATAACGCCTTCTGTTTTAGTAGGCAATAGTGCGTATGGCGAAGTAATCGGCGAAGCGGTAGGTGTTTCTTTAGGAAAAAGATATCTTGATGCTTTAATTAAAAAAGAAGATAAGAAAAATGATTTAATCAATTTTAAAACTTATGTTATTTGTACTATCCAAGATTTAATGAGTGGCACTAGTTATGAAGCTTTGTCTTATGCCGCTGCGAGTGACTTAAAAGATTTAATTATTTTAGTAATTAATGATGGTATTTGTAAAGATAGTGGAACGAAAACAGTTTTTTCTGAAGAACTAACGGATCGGTTTATTTCCTTAAATTTTGATATTGATACCATTAATGATAATTTAAGCTCTATTGATGGGGCGATTGAAGATGCTAGACATAGTAAGAAAAGCTGTGTCATTGTTATTAATACTACTTATGGAATTGATACTAGTAGGGAAGACACTAATCTTTGTTATAATGAACCATTAGATGATGAAGAAATGGCTTCTTTAAGAAAAGATTATGGTTTAACGGCCCCTTTTATGGTTTTAGAAGAAGTTAAAATGGAAATTAAAGAGGCATTAAATAAAAGACTAAGTAGATCTTTAAAAAGATGGTATGATTTAAAAGAAGAAAGTTTAGAAGATGCCAAAATTAAAGAAATTATTGATTTTTTAGAAACCAGAAAAACTAAATTAAGTTTTAAAGCCGATAATATTAAAATAAATGATAATTATGATGAAGAATTAATTTTAAGTAATAGTAAGATTTTAAATATTTTAGCCAATAAAAGTCCTTTTGTTTTATGTGGTAGTAATGATAATTTTACTTATACTAAAGCAAGTATCAACAAATCTTCTGTAATGTCAAAAGATAATCCAAACGGACGTAATATTTTATTTGGCTCAAGAACTTTAGCGATGGGTAGTGTTTCTTTAGGTCTTGCTAGTTTAGGTTTTAAAGTTTTCTTAAGCGCTCCTTTAGTTGATGAGGCTTATCTTAAACCATTTATTAAACTGGCGACTTTAAATAGTTTACCAATTAATTATATTTTTACAAATGATACTTTTTTGGATACTTATGAAGATAATGGTTATAGTGCTTATGATGAGATTAGTAATCTTCGGAGTATTCCTAATTTAATTAATTTCCGACCTGCTGATATTAATGAGATTTTAGGTGTTTATGAAACTTTAAGTAATTATCATAAAACGAGTACCATTATTATTGGGGGTAATAAAGTAAAGAAATTAACGGGCACAAATGCGAAATATGTTTTGGCGGGAGCTTACCGGGTAAGAAAAGAAAGAGAAGATGTTAATGCTATTATTATTACGAGTGGTAGTGAGGTATCAATTGCTTTAAGACTAGCCTCAGAACTAGCCCCATATGGCTTAGATATCCGCGTTATTTCGATGCCTTCAGTAGAATTATTTGCTCTTCAAAGCGAAAAATATCAAAGTATGTTACTTCCTCATCATGTTAAAACCTTTACTTTAGAATATTCTTCAGCGGATTTCTTTAATAAGTATGCCACCAGTCCGGAGTATGTTTTAGGTTTAACTAAATATTCGGAAGGTGGTAGTAAAGAAGAATTACTAAATTATCATAACTTAGATTTAGATTATTTAAAAACTAAAATTTTAACTTTGATGAAAAGTTAATTCTTCGCCACAATATGACAATTTTTTCCTTTAGTTTTTTATATAATAGACTAAAGGTGAGTATTTTGAGAACATTTTATATATTTAAAATTAAAAGAGAAATGACTATTTTAACGAAAGAGATCCCATATAATTTATATAGGACTATTGAAAGTATGTATTATATTGATAGTTTTAATATGGGTTGCTCTTTTAAAATTTATGATGAAATATTTGCATCTTTTGATCCTGTCTATCTTAATAAAAGAATTTATAATTTATTTAAAAGCAATCGTTATTATAAATATTATGATAAAAAACATATCATTTATAATCCTTATAAACCGGAAGAAAGTATTTTAAAAGTTTATAATAGTCATATAATATTGAAATCGAATGCCATAAATCCCACCCTTTTAATCAATTATTTAGCTACTGATAATTTATTTGTTTGTGATTTTAAAAATAAAGATTATTTTTGGTTAAATGAGTTTGTAAGGTAGCTAATATTGTGTTAAAATAAAATAGTGATGAATAATGAAGTTTAAAATAAATGACTATGTTATTGAATATGAAGTAATAAAAAAAGATAATAAAAATCTTTATTTTCGTTTTGATGAAAATTGTAAGTTAATTATTACCGCCCCTAGATTTATTAGTGATACCGAGGTTAAAAATTTAATTACCAAAAACTCCAGTGCAATTTTAAAGATGTATGAAGAAGCCAAAATTAGAGAAGAAAAAGTAGGCGAATTTTACTATTTAGGCAAAACTTATCAAGTGACTTTTGATAATCGCCTTACGGAAGTAAAATTTGAAGATGATACTATTGTGGGTCATGATGAAGAAGCCATTAATAAATTTTATGATGCGGAATGTGAGCGGATATTTAATGAAGAAATTGAGATATGTCAAAAATGTTTTAATAATCTTCCTCCATTTAAATTAAAAATTAGAAAGATGCGGACTCGCTGGGGCGTATGTAATCCGCATAAGAAAACCATTACTTTAAATAGTGATTTGCTAAAAAAAGATATATCTTTAATTGATTATGTAATTATTCATGAAATGGCTCATTTTTATGAAGCTAATCATAGTAAAGAATTTTGGCATATTGTTGAAGAAGCTATTCCCGATTATAAAGAAAGAAGAAAGAGATTACGGCATTTTTAGGCGGAATCTTTTTATTTGAAAAAAGATTGTCAAAAATTGTTTAGTTTATTATAATAAAGTTGGTGAGGAAAATGGAAATAACTAGTTCTAGTAATGAAAAGGTTAAAGCTTGGCAAAAATTAAAGCAAAAAAAGTATCGGGATATAGAAGGACTTTTTTTAATCGAAGATGAACATTTAATTAATGAGGCTTTATCTCATCATTTAGTTAAAGAAATAATTACTAGTGATTCTAGTTTAACTTATCCGGTACCAACCTTTTATGTAAGTGAACATATCATGAAACTTTTAACTGATCAAGTTAGCGGGTCTAAAGTCATTGGGGTCTCTAAAAAAATCGAAGAACAAGAAATAAAAGGTAATTTAATCATTTTAGATAATATTCAAGATCCTGGCAATTTAGGAACCATTATAAGAAGTGCGGTTGCTTTTAATTTTAAAACTCTTGTTTTATCGAAGGAAACTGTGGATCTTTATAATCCCAAAGTCATAAGAGCAACTGAAGGCATGCTTTTTAATCTGAATATTATTAGAACCGATATTATTCCTTTTTTAAAGAATTTAAGTTCTAATTATTTAAAAGTGACAACAGATGTTAAAATGGGTAAAGATATTAAAAATATTGATAAAAAAGAGATTGCTTTAGTAATCGGTAATGAAGGAAAAGGCGTAAGAGAAGAAGTAGCAAACCTTTGTGATGAAAAAGTCCATATCAAAATGAATGAAGCTTGCGAGAGTTTAAATGCCGGAATATCTGCGAGTATTTTAATGTATGAGGTTTTTCATGGATAATTATGTTTTAATTGGAAAAATTATAAATTCTTTTGGGATTAAAGGAGAAGTTAAAATGCTTTCTTCTTTTGAATATAAAGAGCGAATTTTAAAAGAGGGTAGTTTTTTATACATTGGTCCTTTAAAAGAGAAAGAAGAAATTAAAAGTTATCGGGTGCATAAACATTATGATTTAGTAAGTTTTAAGGGCTATGACAATATTAATGAGATATTAAAATATAAAGGTTTAAATGTTTATGTTAAAAGAGCTGATTTACATCTTTTAGATAGTGAATATTTAATTAGTGATTTAATTGGTTATCAAGTTTATGATAAAGATACTCTTCTGGGAACAGTCATTGATTATGAAGAAAATAATAATATTTTATTGAAAGTAAAGGGTGAGAAGAATTTCTATTTACCTTTAATTCCTAATTATATCAAAGAAGTATTAAAAGATAAAAAAATAATTAAAACGAATAATGGCCAAGATTTAATTCTTTAAAGGGAGGTGGCAACTTATGAAAATAGATATTTTAACTTTATTTCCGAAAATGTTTGAGGGCTTTTTAACCGAGTCTATTATTAAAAGAGCTATTAATGAAGGCTTAGTTGAAATAAATATTATTGATTTTCGGAAGTATTCTTCTTTTAAACATCATCAAGTTGATGATACACCTTATGGGGGAGGGGCCGGCATGGTTTTAATGTGTGAACCCGTAGTTTCAGCCATTGAAGACATAAAAACTCCGGATTCTTTAGTGATTCTTACTTGTCCCCAAGGCCAAACTTATCAAGAAAAAACGGCTCATACTCTAAAGAATTATCATCATCTAATAATCATCTGTGGTCATTATGAAGGATATGATGAGAGGATAAGAGAATTTGTCGATTTAGAACTTAGTATTGGGGATTACATTTTAACGGGTGGCGAAATACCTGCGATGGCGATTACCGATTCCGTGGTGCGTTTAATCGAGGGTGTAATTACGAAAGAAAGTTATGAAGAAGATTCTTTTACGAATAATTTACTCGATTATCCTACTTATACAAAACCATCATCTTTTAGAGGTTTGGATGTTCCTGAAGTTTTACTAAGTGGGGACCACCAAAAAATTAAAGAATATAGAATGCAAGAACAAATTAAAAGGACTAAAGAAAGACGACCAGATTTAATGGAGGAGCAAGATGAAAGTAAAGAACACTAATGCTGAATTAAAAGTTATCGAAATAGAAGAGGAAGATGGTTTAAAATTACCGAATAAAGCGGGAAGTGTCACGATTTATGATGCGGAGTTAAAAATAAAAATCATCGCCGAAAGATTTGATAAAAGATACCGGAATTTGGTTTATTTAGTAATGGATTTAAATAATAATGACGAGGCTAGTGAAGATGATGCTTTACTCATTCGGGATAAGTTAGAAGAATTAAGAAATATTTTATTAAATAATTATAGTAAACATTTAACTAGATCAATTTTGAATAAATATTTAAAAATGATTCTTTTACTAGAAGAAAAAATAGTTATTCCAAAAAGAAATAGAGGTCGCTAATGAAGTGGGAAAAATCATGCGGAACCATTATTTGTAATGGCGATAAAGTTTTATTAATTGCTGATCTCGAAGGTAATTGGGGATTTCCTAAAGGCCATGTAAATGAGGGCGAAACGGAAGAAGAAACGGCTTTAAGGGAAACCAAAGAAGAAACTAATTTAGATGTAATTTTGGATAAAGATAAAAGATTTATGATAACTTATTCGCCTAGAGAAGGCGTTATGAAAGATGTAGTTTATTTTAAAGCACGTCTAAGGAGTCAAGATATTAAATTACAAGAAACCGAAATTTCTAATTATAAATGGGTTTTAGCGGAATATGTTACTGGATATTTAAAATATCCGGAAGCGAGAGAAATGTGGCAAAATATTCAAGATAAATTATTTTAGAATAAATTCCTTTGTTAAATAAAGTACGAAAAATAGTAAGTATAAAGAAGATTAAAAAAAAGAGAACGCAC
>CANQXW010000009.1 GCA_947627925.1 uncultured Bacilli bacterium
TCCAAAGATATATTCTAGCATATTAAAACTGACATTTTAAAAAAATTTTATACTGACATTTTAAAAAAGGATTAACAATAAGCAAAAAATAGTTTACATTTTAGGCTACTTATAATATAATTAATAGTGAAGTTTTTACTTAGATAAAAAAGTTTCCGATTTTTATCTCAGTTTAAACCAATTAAAAAGAAAGGAAGAAGAAAAATGGCCTTAAAAAAAGAAGAAAAAGCCAAAATTATTAAAGAATTTGCTAAAAATGCAAAAGATTGTGGTTCTGCAGAAGTTCAAATTGCAATATTAACTAATGAAATCAATAATTTAACTGAACATATGAAAGAACACAAACATGATTATCATTCAAAAAGAGGCTTACTAATGAAAGTAGGTAGAAGAAAGAAATTACTTAACTACTTAAAAGAAAATGATGTAGTAAGTTATCGGGAAGTAATCAAAAAATTAAACTTAAGAAAATAAGAAAAAGGCACTGTCAATTTTTAGTGTCTTTTTATTTTTAGAAAAGAGGTAGAAATGAAAAAAGTATTTGAATTAGATTTTTATGGTAGAAAAATTGTTGTCGAACATGGTGAACTAGCAAGAAGAGCCCATGGCAGTGTTTTAGTTCGCGTAGGAGATACGGTTGTTTTAAGTACAGCGGTAGTTTCTAGTAACGTAAATATTTTGTCTGATTTTTTTCCATTAATGGTATTGTATAATGAGAAATTATATTCAGTTGGTAAAATACCGGGTGGATTTATTAAAAGGGAAGGAAGACCAACAGATAATGCCACTTTAGCAGCGAGAATGATTGATAGACCAATGCGTCCTTTATTCCCTGATGATTTTCGAAATGAAGTGCAAATTGTGAATACGGTTTTAAGTGTTGATCAAGATAATGTCCCAGAATTAGCGGCTTTATTTGGGTCATCTTTAGCCACTTGCATTAGTAAAATACCTTTTAATGGTCCTGTGGCAGCGGTTAAAGTTGGTCGAGTTGATGGTAAATTTGTAATTAATCCAACTGTAGAAGAAGCTGAGAAAAGTGATATTGATTTAACTGTTGCTGGTACCATTGATGCCATTAACATGGTGGAAGCTGGAGCTAAAGAAGTATCAGAAAAAGATATGTTAGAGGCTTTATTATTTGGTCATGAAGCTGTTAAAAAACTTGTCGCTTTTGAAATGGAAATTATTAAAGAAATTGGGGAAGAAAAGATGGATTACCCAAAACTAGAAATAAGTGATGAGTTAAAAGAAGAAATTGCAAGCAAAGTTGAAGATAGGCTAAATGAAGCACTTCATATTAAAGAACAAAAAGAAATGTATGATGCCATTGATGCGATTAAAGAAGCATTAATTGAAGAATATACAAATAACAATAGTGATTTAAAAGATGATGAGTTAAAAGAACTTTTAACTAAAGTAAGTTTAGTTTATGAAGATGTTCGTTATAAAGTATTTAGAAGAATTATTGTTAAAGAAAAATTAAGAGCGGGTGGTAGAAAACTAGATGAAATTAGGCCTTTAAGTGCTAGTATTGATTTGCTACCAAGAACGCATGGTTCGGCTTTATTTACGAGAGGCGAAACTCAAAGTTTATCTATTACTACTTTAGGCGCTCTAGGAGAAAGCCAAATGCTTGATGGTCTTTCTTTAGAGGAAGAAAAAAGATTTATGCTTCATTATAATTTTCCCCAATTTAGTGTAGGCGAAACAGGAAGATATGGAAGTCCTGGGCGAAGAGAAATTGGTCATGGAGCTTTAGGCGAAAGAGCTTTACTCCAAGTTATTCCATCTGAAGAAGAATTTCCTTATACCATTAGAGTGGTTAGTGAAATCTTAGGTAGTAATGGTTCTTCTAGTCAAGCGAGTATTTGTGCTGGTTGCTTAAGTTTAATGGCTGCCGGCGTCCCAATTAAAGCTCCTGTTGCGGGTATTGCAATGGGTCTTATCACTAATGAAAAGAAATATGTTATTTTAACTGACATTGAAGGAATGGAAGATCATTTAGGTGATATGGACTTTAAAGTAGCGGGTACAAGAAAAGGTATTTGTGCTTTACAAATGGATATTAAGATTGATGGTGTTAATAAAAACATTTTAAAAGAAGCTTTAGAACAAGCGAAAAAAGCTCGTCTAGAAATCTTAGATTTATATGAAACAATTATTAAAGAACCAAGAAAAGAATTATCTGAATATGCGCCAAAGATTGAAACATTTACAATTGATCCAGAAAAGATTAAAGATGTTATTGGCCGTGGTGGCGAAATGATTACTAAAATCATTTTGGAAGCTAGTCATGTTAAAACGGTTAATGATAAAAATGCCGTTAAAGTAGATTTAGAAGATGATGGTAGAGTAATTATTTATCATACTGATAAAGAAATTATTAAGAAAACTAGAGAAATGATTGAAGATGTGGTTAAAGAAGTCGAAACTGGTAAAATTTACAATGGTAAAGTAGTTAAAGTCGAAGACTTTGGTTGCTTTGTAGAATTATGGCCAGGTTGTGAAGGTATGGTTCATGTTTCGCAACTTGATTATAAGAGAGTTAATAAAGCTAGTGATGTAGTTAAAGTGGGAGATGAAATCATCGTTAAATCTTTAGGCTATGATAATCGGGGCCGTTTAAATTTATCTAGAAAAGATGCTTTACCAAAGCCAGAAATAAAAGAAGAGAAAAAAGAAAGAAACGATAAATAATTAGGAAAGAAGTAGAAATACTTTTTTTCATTTAGGATAAGTTATGAAAAAAGAAAAATTGAATATTGTTTATGAAGATAAATACTTAATTGTAATTAATAAGCCTAGTGGAATGCTAACTATTAGTAATGAAAAAGAAAAAGATAATACTTTATATCATCAAGTATCTCTTTATTTAAAAAAGCAAAATAAAAATAATAAAGTATTTATTGTTCATCGTTTAGACAAAGATACTTCAGGCTTAGTGTTACTAGCTAAAAGTGAGAAGATTAAAAGGATGCTTCAAGATAATTGGGAGAATGTTCAAAGAGGTTATACAGCAATTGTAAAGGGAAAAGTTGAAAAAGATAAAGATACTTTAACCAGTTATTTAATGACTACGAAAACTCACTATGTCTATAGTACGAAAAATAAAAAAGGAAAACTAGCGATAACAGAATATAAAAGAATAAATTCTAATAATTTATATAGTGCTTTAAAAATAAATATTAAAACAGGGCGAAGAAATCAAATTAGAGTGCAATTAAAAGATATAAATCATCCAATTATAGGGGATAAAACTTATAATGAAGAAAAAGATAAGCATATTAAAAGATTATGCTTACATGCAAATTATTTAGAATTTACCCATCCCATTACTCATGAAGTATTAAAGTTATCGATTGATGACCCTAAAGATTTTAAAAAATTAATTAATTATTAAAAAGAGAAGGAGCAATCCTTCTTTTAATATTCGGCAATATATAAATCATAGTATTCATCATAAGTAAGGCCAGAATCATGAACTTTAGTGGCTAAATCAACTCCTAAATAACGGATATGCCATGGTTCTTCCATATAACCCGTAATAGGGACAAATTCTTCTAGATATCTTAAGATAAAACCATATTTATAACAGTTATTTTTAACCCATTCAAAGTCTTTATCATCAAGCCTTTGGCCAATAACATTAGGATCATTTAAATCAACTGCAAGGCCTAATTGATGTTCACTAGTTCCGGGACGAGCAGAGTAGGTATCAGCCTTTTCTCTACCATCTTCAGCTACATAATTAGTATATAAAGTATTTTGAAATGAATAAGAACGATAAGCTGTCGTACTTTCTAAAGTAAGTCCATCTTTAGTTGCAGCTTCAATAAATTTTTGATAAGCATCAGCGGCAACTTTAACCATTTTAGCCCCATTTTTACTATCAAATAGAGTAACTAAGTTTTTAGGAACAAAATCTTTATCGACATAATGATATTTATTAATCAATGTGGTTATCTCATCCGGATTTTCAATTCTAATTGGGTCGGTATAAAATTCTTTATCTAGATTAAGATTAACATAAGTAACAACTTTATCAATACTTTTATCTTGATTCTTAGCTTGATATTCTTCATATCTAGCTAAATTTTCAATATTGAAGTTTTTAATTTCTAAATATTTAGTAAAGTCACTTTGTTTATCTAAATTTAATAATTTATCTTGATTAATATTACTCAATTTAAAGATATTATTTACTTCTTCAGCCTTATAGCCAATTTCTAAATATTGATTAATTTTCGTAAGAAAATCAGTTTCATCTAAATAATCTATTTTTAAATATTCTTCTAAATAAGCATCTTGATATAAATTATTCTTAAGTATTTCATCTAAAGTTTTAGAATAATCATCTTTGTAAACTTGGGTTAAATTATTTTCTTTGATAACCTTTATGGCTTCCTCGCTATAATATTTTTGAGAAGTATTATTTCCAAAAATAAGTTTAATTAGGAATATAATTAAGAAAGCAATAATAAGTAATCCAAGTAGTAAAATAGTAAATCTTATAATTCTTCTTTTTGTTTTTCTTTTCATCATACCACCATAAATATTATATCACTTTCTTCTTTTTAATGTTTTAAAATATCTAAAAGTTGACATATAAAAAGCTACTACTTAACAGCAGTAGCTTTTACTTGTCTAGTTTCTCCAGTTCTTTCCCAACCATCTAAATATTCAAGTGGGCTCCATGTATATCTATATTTTGTAACATTTTGACTTGAAACTGTTGGATTTACTTTAGTGACATTTCCTTGTGTACACTTAGAATCTGCACCTAAACCATATTTAGTATAACCAGCAGGACAAGTATATTCGGTAGTTTTAATACCATTTTGCGTATCTTTTCCAGTTGATACACATTTACCATTTTGATCTTTAAATCCGTCAGGACATTTTGTAGATGTTTTCTTATCTGGTTCATATTCTTTTGGATAACATTTATGATCTTTATCATTTAATGTATAACCATTTTCACAACTATATTCTGGAGTTTTAACAGTTGTTAATTGAGTTTTATCTTCAATATCACATTTAGAACCATTTACTTTACCTGTTTCACAAGTATAAGTAGGTGTTGTTGGTGTTCCAGATGGAGTATTTTGATAACATCTAAGACTTGCACCAGAACCAGTTTGAGAAGTAGTGCCACTTGGACAACTATAAGAATATGATGTGACAATTCCATTTTGATATGAGTAAGAAGCGCCACAATAATATGCGTAAACAGTTCTTGAACAATTAGTTCCACAAGTTTGTTTTACAGTTCCACTATAAGTACATCCTTGGTAGGTATAATTATGTGGAGTTTTATAGTAAACATAGTAAGCATTACTCTTTTTATAACATTTAAGACTTGCACCACTACCACTATAAGGACTATATCCGCTAGGACAACCATAATTAGCAATAGCTACTTTTGTAAGTTCTTTAGAAGAACCGGCAACAACACATTTGCCATCAACTAAATTACCTTGACTACATTTAGCAGTAGCATCAACTTGTTTGACGTCAGTTTTATAACATTTTAAGTCGGCTCCCGTACCTTCTTTGGAAGTAGTACCTTCTGGACAACTATAATTATATGTTACTTTTGAATTAACTGCGTCTTTAGTTTTAACACATTTAGCATTTGGATCTTCCCCAACTTTAGTGTAACCTTCTTTACAACTGTATTCAGTTGATTTTATTGGATCAGTTGTAGTACTAGAATCTTTAGTACAAGTAACTTTTTCTCCATTAACAATTTTTTCATAACCATTAGGACAGTTATAAGTTACCACTTTAGTTGATGGAATAGTATTTTCATCACCTTTTAGACAAATGGTATTTTTACCACTACCGTTTTTAGTATAACCGGCAGGGCAACCATAAACGTTTTCTAAAGATGTGTATGCTTGTTTATAACGATATTCTGTAGTTAAGTCACTTGGTTCTACAATAGTTACTTTACAATTACCACTAATACATAATTGGTTACAACCTAACTCTTCAGTTGTTTTAGCAACTTCAGTTCCACAAACTAGAGTAGTAGTCATATGATATTTACCATTAGTATTGGATACTGTAACATAACTTGCTTCGGTATCACAAGTACTACCATTATATCCAAATGATAAGATTAAATTTTTATCAATTAATTCTTGTAAAGTATATTTTAGAGTCATACCATTTTCTGGTAATTCGCTAATTAAGAAATATTCTTTAGCAGTATCATGGAAATATCTAAAGTTTTCAATATAATCTTTAGAATAATAATCAGTATTATTTAAAACATTGTTAATATTACCATTATTATTGCCATTATCATAGTTAACATTAGAATTACCTGCATTATTGTTTCTGGCAAATAACCAAATTATTAAGAAAATGATTAAAGCGACTATAACAATTAATATTCCTTTTTTTAGGACATTACCCCAATCAATACTTTTTCTTGGTTCTTCTACGTACATTATTATTCACCGCTTTCTCTAGTTAAGGTCATTTCTTCGCCACATGTTTGGTTATATACTATATTAACAGCGCTAGAAGCTGTTTGGAATAAAGAATCCCATCTTTGGTATTCAGGACTTTCGCCATCGCCAATAGGAATAAATGTAAACCATAATGGACCAACTACATCGTCCCAAGCAAGAGCAAAGTCACTAGGATTTTCAATTTTAGCTCTTTCATTGAATATTGGGTCTTCCATTAAAACGTTTTCTTCTAAACTAGCTTCTATATTATTTAAATGATTTAATGAATTATCCATATTATTTAATGATTTAACAAATATTTCTAAATACATATATGCTTTATTACTTAAATCCATATTGTATGGATCAGCTAAACAAGCTTCAACAATATCAACAAATCCTTCTAAGAATTCATCTAAATCACTACCAGCTGGAGCAATATCTCTTAAAGCTTCAATTCTATTTAAATCTTCATTAGTAATGCTGTTAATACCAGTAATTTTAGTATCGATTACATGAGCAGCGATTTCGTTCATAACATCGTTTAAGGCAAGAGATGCTTCATCATTTTTATGAGTCATAATATCTCTATTGGCAATACCAACTACAAAACGAGTATAATCATTGATATTAGCTCCATTAAATAAGTTATAACTTTGTAATACATACGCTCTGTTAACATAATCTATAGCTTCTTGAGCAGTTAAATTTTGAGTTGCTCTAGCATTTTCATAATCATTAATATAATTATAATTAAATCCTATGCATTGTGCATAACTTTCAACTCTAGAATCATATGGAACTTGTTTTAATATAGCAATTTGATCTTCTGAGAAGTTAAATGCCATAAAGTAAGCAGCATTATCAGAATAACCAATTTCTCTTAAAGCATCAACAACTTCTGGATTACTATTTTGCATCGCAATAATAGCTTCTGGTACTGGAGTAGGAGTAGGTTCTGCTTCTATAAGTTCTTCTGGTTGTGGATTATAATTAGGATCAACATATTCCATATAAGTATTATTATTACTATTAGATCCCTTTCCATTAGAACGACCTATTAAGTAAGCACCTACTACAAGACTAATTCCAATAGCACCAGATAAAGCATAACATATTGCTTTTTGAATTTTGCTATTATCTTTTTTAACAGGTTCAGGTTGTTTTACTGGTTCAGGCTTTTTAATAGGTTCGGGTTGCTTTACTGATTCAGTTTTTGGTGCTTGATCCGTTTTATTATCCATATCTTTACCTCCTTCTGGTAATTGTTCTTCTTTTTTATCATCTTTTGCTTCTTCGTTATTAGCTTGTTCTTGTGTCTTTTCATCTTGATTATCAATTTTAAATTCTTTAATTAAGTCTTCATAATGACTTAATTCTAAAGTATCAATTAATTTATTTAACGATTTTAATAATTCCTCTTTTTCAGAATCACTAATATCTTTTTGACTTAAATTTTCTAATTTAGTTCTTAAATCTTGTTCACTCATAAGTAGCAAGCTATAATCATATTTTGTTAAATTATCATATTCTTGTTTAGCTAAATCGTATTGTTTTTGAACATCGGTATTTTCAAATGCTTCGAAGTATTTTAAATCTTCTTCTAAAGTTTCAATCTCTTTTTTAACACCAGTAGTATCATGGTTATAAGCTTCTAAAGTTTTTAAATCTCTAACTTTAGCATTTAAAGCCTTTTTAAGAGCACTTTTAGAAGTCCATTTTTCTCTAGCTTTTAAAGTAAGTTTTAAATCATCCATCATGACTAATAAATCCTTAAGATAAGAGTTTAAATCATTACCCTCTAAATCAGGATTAATTTCTATTAATTTATTAAAAGTTTTAGTGCTATAACTATGGATTTCACTAACTAAATAATTAATAATTTCTTCTTTTTGCTTTTTAGATGTTCTTGCTGCTGTTAATTTTTTAATTTCATTTCTATAAAGCTCAAAAATTGTTACTTTGCTTTTATATTCATCATATAAAGCTCTTTGTTTACTAAGCTCTTGACCTAATTTTGTATATTCGCTAAATTCTTCTTGAGTCATTTGACCATTATCTAGCTTACTTCTTAAAGCCTTTCTTTGTCTTTCTAATTTTGTTGTAGTACCTTTAATATTTTTGAGAAAATCATTTAATTTTTCTCTTAATTCATCTTTCATATCAAATCCCCCTTTGTGAATATGCCGTATATAATACTATAATGTAAGGAAAATGTCAAGCAAAAAGTGATAAGATTAACACACAAAAAGTGATAAGATTAACACTTATCACTTAAATTTGAGATTAATTAGTCTATTTTTCCAAGTAACCAATCAACAGATACATTAAATTTTTTAGCAAATTCATATATAAAATTAGTAGATATTAAATATCTTCCTTTTTCATATTCACACCAAACAGATGGTGATGTATTAAGAAATTTTGCTAATTTACTTTGGGTGTAGTTGTTCATTTTTCGAGTTAATCTAAGCCGGTATTTAATTTTATCATAATCAATATCGGGCTTAATATTTTTGTAATTTTTCGTATCTGTAAGTCCTAAAGTATAATCTAAAGATACATTAAAGTAATTAGCAAAATCATTAAGTCTTTTTAAGGGCATAATATTATAAGTATTTTCTAAAACTGCATATGTACTTCTTTTTATTCCTAGGGCCTCTGCTACTTCTCTTTGTTTTTTGTCACTAGACTCTCGAATCTCTTTCATTCTATTTAACATCTATGGCCACCAAGAACATTTTATTTTATTTAGTGACCAAATTTATAAAAGGTTGCAAATACCGAAAAAAAGATTTTTCTCAGTTATTTATTTTGCCTACTAGATGTTTTATTATTTTTATAGAGTAGTTTAATAATTTGGCCTAAACAAAAAAATGTTTAAAGAGTTAAACTAGAATAAATTAAAAGATTATATTTTACTTTGTCACATTAAAAAAGATAATTTTAGTTAAATAAAATTATTAATATTTAGGTCATTTTCATTATAATCATATCAATAAAACTACTGATAATCAACTCGACTCACTACACATTTAATTAAGGGTAGATGAGGGCTTTTATGGAGGCTGAATTAACGTGGACAAAAAGAAGTTCATTAAAAATTTAAATTATAGAAAAATTGCTTTAGGTCTTATTGCAATTGCAGTAATTTCTTTAGTTGCTTGGGGTTTAAAAGACACTCATGCTTTTTATAGTACTAGTACAGAGTTAAAGGTATTTAGTACCACAATAGGCAATTTTGCTGGAGGTGGAGATACATCTACCTTAGAGAAGAATACCGACATTAATGTCTTATATTATGTTCAAGATATATTTAATACCACAAAATACAATGTTGTAGCTAATGCTCCTGCAAATAGTAAACAATACAAATTAGATGAAAAGAGAAGCAATTGTATACCTAAAGAAAGTAGTAATTCAGGAGATACAGTAAGTTATAGTGATTATTCAATAGATGAGGCAACAGGAGAAGTAAAGCTAACAGTAACTGAAGATAAAATTCATCAAATAGTGTGCCGAATATATTATAGTTTTGAAATAGAGACATATGAAACATTTAATAGAGATGTAAATGTTGTAGCTTTAGTGGAATCAACAGAAGGAACAATCGTAACCATAAAAAATGGCAAAGCCTATTCTTTACAAGAAATACCTACTTCAGGATATAAAATAGGTAATGTTGAATGTACTAATAAAGATGAGGCAACAAAAACAAAGATTAATTATGAGAATGGTAATTTACAGGTAGATTATAAAGTAAAAGATTTATGTTATGTGTATTTTGATAAAGAGAGTTAGGAGTGAACGGAATGAAGAGAAAAGTGTTTAGAAATGTAGTAATAGCGTTATTGGTATTAGAAATACCGATGTTGTATCTAACATTTAGATCATATGCCAATAGAGATAAAGACATAAATAAAGTGAATTATAAAGAACAAGAAAATATTAAAACTAATAGTACATTAGCGTATTATCTAGATGGTGAACCTCAAGAAAATAGAAATAAATGGCCAACCGATTCACCTGATATCGCATATTATAAAGCAGAGTGTTATGATGAAAACGATAGTCCAATAGAATCATCAGAAGTGGTAAGTTTTAATTATGAAGATCATACAGCAACAATAACAACCAAAAAGACCGTGTATTGTTCGTTATATTTTGCATCTAAAACATCACCAATAGGGGCATTAATATTAAATTCTGGTAATGATGGGAAAAAATATTTTGAATCGGACGCAGACTTAACAGCTAGAAATAAAACAATAACAGGTAATTTTAAAGATGACTTAAGAAGATTTGTAGGTACATATAGTCAAGTAAAAAATAACTTTATCTGTTTTGGAACAGATAGTCAACAAACATGCAAAGACAATAAGGATACATACATGTATAGAATAATAGGAATAGATACAGAAGGAAGATTAAAAATAATCAAAGCGACAAAATTAGTCCAAGGAAGCACAAGTACATTTCAATGGCATAATAGTTATAGTTCTGATATAACTTGGCCAAATTCAGATTTATATAAGAGATTAAATGGAAAAACCACAAATACATCATCATATCCAAATATATTTATAGGTAATGAGAAATATAATAGTTATATGTCAGACACAGAATGGACAAAATTAATAGATACGCCAAAATATTATATAGGAGATACAACATCAAGTAGTAATCCAACAGTATTTCAAAATGAAAAAAGTAAAGATTTAAGTGGAGAAAAAATAGGATTAATGTATTTAAGTGATTATTTATATGCAAATAAAGGTACAGCAGATACAAATAATTGGTTATTTATCCAAAATGGATTAAATAGAGCAAGCAACACCCCAAGTGGATCAATTCCCCCAACAAATGATTATGAATGGACAATGACTAGGTATGGTAAGCACAGCAACGGCAATTACTATGCGTGGGATGTGCTTAATAACGGGAGCGTGAACAACCCGATTTTGGACGATACGTATGCGGTTCGTCCAGTCTTCTATCTTTCATCCGAGATAACAATCACAGACGGTAACGGAGATATTGGAACTCCATATATAATTTCGGATGCGGCATAAATAATCGCCTTGGAGGGCATATGGCCTCCGGGCGATTTCTTTTTTAGGGTTTTTAAAAAAATTTAAATAAATATTTGAAATAATATTGTTTTAGTATATAATGATTTATAGGTAATCTTGATATTAAAGTGAGGTATGGTTATAACGGCAATTCTAATGCGTGGAATGTGAATAATAACGGGAACGTGAACAACCCGAATTTGAACAATACGAATGCGGTTCGTCCAGACTTCTATAACTTGAATGAAAGTATGGTTAAGATTATACTTTAGGGAAGATAGAAGACAAAGATTATCTAGGATGCATGTCCAAAATGAAAACAGAGATGGTAATCTTTACGAAGAAGCCTATTAACTCTGTTATTTTTTTTGACGAATTTTGTCGAAAAATTAGAAGTTTTGACAACGTTTGTCGAAAGTATTGCAATAAGAAAAAATATCGGTAAAATAGAGACCTCGAAAGCGAGGTGAACTATGAATACAACTGAAGAAAAATATTATACATTGAAGTGTGACCGATTATTCAAATCAGCGATTGTGGATAATAATGACTATACAATTATGAATAATATCTTGTCCGATATTTTAGATAGAGAAGTCCAAGTAAAAAGATATTATAATTCGGAATTGAAAGTCAAAAACAAAAAGAATAAAGAGAATAGATTAGATGTAGTCTTAGAAACAGAAGATGGAACATTTATTAGTTTAGAAGTTAATGGTAATTATGATAATCCAACCAAAAGAAGAAATTATATTTATTATTCAATGTTGTATTCAGGGTTGCCATTAAGAGGATCAAAGAAAGGGGAAACAAAAGAAGTAATCCAAATAAATTTAAACTACAATGAAAGAAAGAATAAGCCATTAAAAGAAGAGTATCTAATAATGAATAGAGAAGGAAATATTTTAATACAAAACTTTAAAATTATAAATGTGAATGTTGAAAGATATAAAGATACGTGGTATGATAAAAATATCAAAGAAGATAGAAGACATATCTATCTAACAATGCTTGGGGCTAATAAAGAAGAGATAGAAGAGTTAGCCAAAATAGATAAAAAAATAAAAGAGGTGAGAGATAAAATGATAAGATTTAATGAAGATGGAACCATTACTAATGTATTAACGCCAGAAGAAGATGAGGAACTAATGAGAGCCTTAAGGGATGAAGAAGCATATAATAATGGTGTCAAGGACACTGCCATTTCTATGGTAAAAGACAAAGTTCCTTTAAAAAAAGTGGCTCAATATACTAAATTAAGTATCAAAGACTTAAAAAAATTAATAGTTAAATAAAAAGACTAAATGCTTTATAATAATTATAGGTAATCTTGATATTAAAGTGAGGTATGGTTATAACGGTAGCAATTACCGTGCGCGGAATGTGAATAGTGACGGGACTGTGAACAACAACAATTTGAACAATACGAATGCGGTTCGTCCAGCCTTCTATAACTTGAATGATAGTATGATTAAGGTTATACTTTAGGGAAGATAGAAGACAAAGATTATCTAGGATTAAATAATCCAAAACAAAAACAGAGATGGTATTCTTTACGAAGAAGCCTATTAACTCTGTTATTTTTTTTTAATTATCCAAAATAAAAAGCAAAATTTATTTAAAGATTTCTAATTTAATGATATAATTTGATTAGAATGGGAGTGATAAATATTCAGAAACAATCAAAATTATTAGACATGCGACAAATTATTTAAGAAGAGGGTGGGAAAAATTAAAAATGATTATGTAGAATTAAGAAAATCAGGAAAATTTTATAATGTCTTTGGCGATGATGCCTTAGTGGTTCATTATCTAACAGGCTATAAAATTGTTGCGGAAAAAGGCGGAGTAGGATTTCCTGAAACAGCTTATAATAAAGTTATAAATGCTTTAGAAGATGCTGAGGTAAATTACCGAGTTTATGAAAAAGAAGAAATAAAAGAAGAAAAAAATTTCAAGAAAATTAATAATTATAAGGGAATATTAAAAAAGGGAATAAGTATTTTATCTATCGAAGAAAGATTTCAAAAAATCGAAAAAAAGATTAAAGGCTTAAATGCTAAAGAACTTGATCGGGTGCTTGAAGCAATAGAAGATGCAATATCGAACTGAAAAATTTTTAATAATTAAAAATATGAAAAAATTTGTTTTGGGATTAGAAGTAATGTTGACTAATTTTCCCAGAAAAGATTTTTTAAACAAAGATATGATATATAAAGATGCCTTAAAAATATTAGAATTAGTTTATACCGCTAATGAAATAGATGATAGAGAGAAGAAAAAAGATTTACAAATTGAAATTTTAAGTAAACTTAATATGTTAGATTTTTATTTAGAAAGAGCTTATAAAAAAAGATATATTAATGAAAAACAATGTTTAGCTAAATCAAATGAACTGGAACAAATATCGAGAATGGTTTATAAATGGATTAAAAATAGTCTAAATGAAAGTGAAAATACTGATGAACAACTGTAATTTAGAAAATGTTTTAAATTTATATGAGCAAGAAATATCCAAAAATGTTAAAAATAAACATAAGGTATTTATGTTTGAAAGAAATAAATTTCAAAATATTGAGCATATAATCCATATTTTAAATAGTGGTATGTATGAAGGTGGACGTTATAATATTTTTTTAATTAAAGAGCCTAAGCATCGAATTGTGATGGCTTTGGATATTAGAGATAAAATAATTAATCATTTTATTGCTCGATATGTTTTAGAAAAAAAGTTATCTAAATATTTAGATGATCGAAATATTGCTACTAGAAAAGGAATGGGGACAGATTACGGAATTAAACTTTTAAAAAAATATTTAGAGTTAAATAAAAAGTATGGAACCTTTTATATTTTGAAATTAGATATAAGTAAATATTTTTATTCCATTGATCATGAAGTTTTAAAAGAGATGGTCAAAGATAAATTAACTAGTGAAGAGTTTAATTTTTTAAGTATTATTATTGATAGTACGAATAAACCTTATGTTAATAGACGTATTGCTAATATTAAAGATAATTATTTAACTAAGCATCCAGAATTTACTAAAGAAGTATTAGCGCTACCATATTATAATGAAGGTAAAGGGTTACCCATTGGAAATATGACTAGTCAATTTTTATCTATTTATTATTTATATGAATTAGATCATTATATTGTTCATAATTTACATATTAAGCATTATATTCGTTATATGGATGATTTTGTTTTAATTCATCCTTCGAAAGCGGTTTTAGAAAATGCTAAAGATAAAATCGAAAAAATTTTAAATGAAAAGTATAAACTGAATTTAAATGCCAAGAAAACCAAGATTGTTAAATGTAATGAAGGCTTTTCTTTTTTAGGATATAATTATAAAGTTATAAATAAGAAAACTATTGTGAAATTACGGCGAGAAGCTTATGAGAAAACTAAAAAAAGAGTTAAAAGAACCTATTATATGTATGAAAAAGGATTTATTGATTTTAATGCCGCTTTTTGCTCTATTATGTCTTATTGGTATAACCGTAAATATGGTAGCCAAATGAAAGTTAGAAGAGCTATTAATAAATATTGGTTTGAAAGGGTCCATTATGGGTTACAAAAATAGATACATTTTTATTAAAAGGACTTATCCTAAAAGTGTAGTTGTGTTTATTAAAAAGGGAAAGTATGTAAGTTATGGTTTAGATAAAGAATTTTTAAAATATTGGCATTTTAAAAAAATTAATGATTTAAATTATTGGCATATTAATTATTTAGTAGTCGAAAATATGCAAATATTAGAACATAAGGAATTTTTGAATAATTCCTATGATTTTCGTTATTATCAATTTCGGATGATGATGTTATTAAATAAGCTAAAAGAAAGAGAAATGGCCGATAAGTCGCTCATTTAAATTCGGCATTTGCAACATTAATATTTTAAAGGCTTATGGCTTGTTTCAAATTTAACATTGGCATTTTTACTTTGTAAATCATAAAGAGAAGCACATTTAAGTTCGAGAGTATAGGTAAGAGAATTTTTTAAAGGAGTAAAAGGAATATTTACTTCTTTTTTAATTTTGTTTAAATATTGTTGCCCTTTTTTAGTGAATCCTAAAACTTTAATATATTCCAGATTTAAATTTTTAATATCTTCTTTTTTAAGACCGACTAAAATATGAATAAGCATTCTTCTTATCTTATTATAAGTATAGCGTTTAGATTTAGTTTTATTTATTAATTCTTCTATAGAATGGCAAGTTAAAATAACTTTTTTAAGCCGATTATCAATTCCTTCTGTGACATCGACATAAATATCTAAATTATCATCAGTCATTATTTTATATTTTAAATAAGGAAAATAATCTTCTAAAGAAACATTTTCAATTTTTGCTAGGGTACTTTGAGGAACATATTTGGCTATATCTTTTTGATTTTTAATTTTTTCTCTAATATTAGAGGCACTTACAATTTTTTCATCTAAGGTAGTATCTAAATAATCGTTAGTTCTTTTAATGGTTAGAGGTATAATTTTATAATGATTATTTTGAATAGCTTTAAGATAAGATATTCCAAGTAAATCATTAGGTTTAAAATTAAAGTCTATATCTAAAGCTTTAGCTAGAGAAGTAGGATAATTAATTCCCATATCAAGATAATTTTGGACCTTTTTATTATATTCTTTTTCTTCGGTTATTTGGTAATTGGCTAGTTTTTGTAATGTATCAAGGTCGTTAGATTCACTACCAAAAACTAAATATTCACATTTAACTTCATTTAAAATTTTTAAAGAAGCTTCGGCAAAGATATCGGCACTTTGACTACCAAAGACAAAGGGAAGCTCTAAAACTAAATCAACCCCGGCTTCTAAAGCGAGTTCAGTCTTATTCTTTTTGGAAATAATGGAAACTTCGCCCCGTTCTAAAAAGTAACCATTTAAAACAAGAACGATTAAAGAGTTAGGAAACATCTCTTTAATTTTCTCTAAATGGTATAAATGACCATTATGGAAAGGATTGTATTCACAAATAATACCAACTATTTTCATCTGCATCACTAAAGTTAATATAGCAACTAATGGCGCTATTGTCAAATGGGAAATATTTATTGTATAATGAGCTTGAGGTGATTAGCCATGATTATGTGTATTGTTGGTCCAACAGGGGTAGGGAAAACTAAACTAAGTATTATGTTGGCTAAAAAATATCAAGCTATAATTATTAATGCTGATGCTTGCCAAGTCTATAAAAATTTAAACATTGGAACGGCTAAAATAAAAGAAGAAGAGAAAGAAGGAGTTCCTCATTATCTTTTAGATATTAAAGAAGTTACTGATGATTATAGTGTTTGTGATTATCAAAAAGATATTAGAAGTCTTTTAAATAAATTAAAAGATCAAAATATTATTTTAGTGGGAGGCACCGGCCTTTATTTAAAAAGTGCGTTATATGATTATGAATTTAGTCCTCTAGAAAATAAAGATTATTCTTCTTATACTACCGAAGAATTATATGAAATGGCTAAAAAAATAGATAGTAATTTAGTGATTGATCAACATAATCGCCGAAGACTCGAAAATTATTTAAATAGAATAAATAAAACTACTAGAGAACCTAAACTTTTATATGATGTTAAATTTATTGGCCTTACGACAGATAGAAAAACTTTGTATGAAAGAATAAATAGAAGAGTAGATGAAATGTTTTCGGAGGGTCTTTTAGATGAAGTAAAAGAATTGTACCAAAAATATGGCCTTACTAAAATTTTAAGTAGAGCTATTGGTTACAAAGAGCTTATTAGATATTTAGATGGTAAGATAACTTTAGAAGAAGCAAAAGAAGAAATAAAGAAAAATTCCCGGCATTATGCCAAAAGACAATACACTTGGTTTAATAATCAAATGAATATTAATTGGTTTGAAACGAATTTTGAGGATTTTTCTAAAACTTGTGAAGAGGTAGTTAATTATATTGAAAAAGATGCTTAAATTGCATCTTTAAATTCTAAATAAATAGATTTATTAAAATTATGTTCTTCGACATTGACTTCGCCCGAGTCAGCTTTTTTAAGTTCTTCATTATTAACTAAAAAATATTTATGATAAAGATAATCTTTGCCATCACTACTAACAGGATCATCCCAAGTAAGATCTAGATGTAACCATTCATCGCCAATCTTCACAGCATTCCAGACATGGCCATTAGATTCATAGCTAATTTCTTCTTTAGTGGTCGCAATTTTATAATTTTCATAATTTAATTTAGATAAGATAATACTCATTAAATCGGCATAACCATTACAAGTCGCATAACCTTCAACTACGGGACCATAGGCATTATAAGAACGATAATTACTTTCCCCAGTATCATTTCTAATGGTGTCATATTTCGTATTGTTAATAATATAATCATGTATTTTTTTAATATTTTCAAAATCATCTAAATTCTCATCATATAATTCTTTTATAACATTATCGACATAATTATTGATAACATCTTTTTCTTCTTTAGTATATAGATAATCAACATTAATAGTTATTTCGCCAGATTCTTTAATGGAAGTTTTTAGAGAATTAAAACTATTATAAGGATGCACAAAATTATTAATATGAGTTAAAGTAAATTCATCTTTAGTTATTTTAGTAATGTCATCTAAACATTCAGTATATTCACTAGGGCAATAAAAAGTAAATTCTTGCCAACCTTGGTTTATGACACTATAAACAATATCAGTTAAATCTTCATAAGAATAAGGAAGATAATCTTTACTATTTTTAATATATAAAAAGTCATAATTTTTAGTATATTCATTTCCTTTTTCAATAGTTAAAACGGGTTTATTAGAAATTGTTTTAGCTAAAAAATCCGTAATAGTTTCGGCATTAAGTAAAATAACTAAAATAAGTCCATAACATATTAAAGGAATAATAAATTTTCTCATAGAAATCACTCTCTAATTATAGCACAAAAAAAATAAAGTAGTAAACTACTTCATATTTTTTATTTTTGCATTTAATCTTTGTTTTTCACGATCAACTTTATTTTCTTTAATTAAACCTTTTTGTAAAGCTGAATCAATTGTTTTTTGGAAATCTTTAAATACTTTACCAGCTTCATCTTTATTTCCAGCGGCAATTAATTTTTCGCATGATTTAATTAAATTTTTTACACGCATCTTTAGTTCATGATTTTCTTCTGTTTTTTTAGCAATAACCTTAACAGCTTTTTTAGAACTTTTGATATTTGGCAATTAAATCCCTCCTTAAAAATTCATATTAATTTTATCAAAAAATATGCTAATGTGCAAGGAGTTTAGATAGATAAGTCCAAAAAGATTAATTTTTAAGATTTTTATTCCTGTATTTTGGGTAATTATAAATTTGTTAATAATAAGACATAATTAGACATAATAGTTTCATATATTTATTTATAATATAATTGGTGAAGGATAATGAAAAGGTTTAAAAGTAAAAAGAAACATGCCAATGGAATTATATATCTAGGTGTTTTTTTAATAAGTATAGCCTTATCTTCGAAGTTTTTATATGATCATAATCTAATTAATAATGATACTTTAATTAGTTTTTTAATTAGTGATAATTTTGGTAGTTATCAAAATAAGATAAGTGATGTTGATTTTCTTTTAAAATATGCCTTTAATATTGATACTAATAAAAGTGTCCCAGTTATTAAAGAAGAGAGTAATCCAGAAAATGAAAGTGAAGTAAATACTGATCAAGGATCTTTTAATGAACCCATCTTATATATTTATAATACGCATCAGGAAGAAAAGTACCAAAGTAATTTATTAGAGCCTTATAATATTTCGGCGGGAGTATTTGTGGCGAGCAAAATGTTAAAAGAATATTTAGAAAGTGAAGGAATTACCACCATTGTGGAAGAGAATAATATTGCTGATGCTCTTCATGCTTTAAATTTAAAATATGGTAGTAGTTATAAAATATCAAGGAGTTTCATGGAAAGTGCTAAAGAGCAAAATCCTTCTTTAAAATATTATATTGATTTACATAGAGATTCATCTGTCTATGATAAAACGACTACCACGATAAATGGGGAGAAATACGCAAGGATTTTATTTGTGGTGGGTCTTGACCATGATAATTATGAACCTAATTTAGATTTAGTGACGCGCTTAAGAAGTAAAATTGATGCTTATGATAGTACACTTTGTAGGGGAATTATGAAAAAAAGTGGTAAAGGAGTAAATGGCATCTATAACCAAGATTTTAGTGAGTATGCGATGCTGATTGAAGTTGGTGGTCAATATAATAATATTAGTGAAGTCAATAATACTTTAAAAGTTTTGGCCAAAATTCTAGCCGACTTTATTCGGGAGGAAGAAAATGGGTAAGAAAAAAAATACTAATCCAGTTTTGAAAATTTTAGGAGTTTTATTTGTTATTTTTATGGCTTTATATATTGCGAGTACCAGTGGTTATTATGAAAGTAAAATAAGAGATAAAGTAGTAATTACAGAAGAGGGAATAAAAGAGTTTGAAAGTAAAGTGCAAAATGGCGAAGACATTGATATTACCTCTTTTTTAAATACCAAAAGGCCGGATTATAGTAGTCCCATATCTAAACTTGGGGATAATGTGACCAAGGGATTGGAAAGTGCAATTTTTGAAGGAGCCAAATTTGTGGCTGATATTCTGAAGTCCCTCTTTTAAAAAATCAATTTATATTGTATAATGATACTAGAGAAAGTAAGGGTCGATGAAATGAAAGTGTTGTGTATTGGCAGTTCATTACTGGAAATTACATGTTCGATTAATGAAGTGATAAAAGAAAATCAAACGATAAGAATAACGGAAAAGAATGAATGTGGCGGCGGACATGCTGGCAATATTGCTTATTTACTGGGTAAATGGGGTGTAGAAACTTATATTGCGAGTATACTAGGCGCTGATGATGCCGCGAATAAAATTAAAAAAGAATTTGAAAATATTGGGGTTAAGACCGAATATATTGAAACTAGTTATGATAAAGGAACAGGACAATCTATTGTTATTTTAAATACAACCAGTAAAAATAGAACTACTTTTGAAATATCCAGCAATGCTTATTTAAAAAAGTATGCTTTTGGTATGGCTCCAGATATTATAGTAGTTGATGGTAATGATTTTAACGCTTCCGTAGCGGCTTTTGATAAATATCCTAATATTCCTAGTTATTTAGTAGTTAATATGGTTAATAACGAAGTAATTGAACTTTGTAAATATGTTTCTTTTATCATATGTAATAAGAGTACAGCTGAGGCTCTTACCAATTTAACAATTGATTACAATAATAGTGGGACTTTAGTTAATGTTTATAATAAATTAAAACAAAAATTTAATAAGGCTGATATCATTGTTACTCTAGGCGAAAGAGGATCAATGTATGCGATTAATGGTCAAGTAAAAGTTATGCCGGTAGTTAAAACCAATATTGTGGATACTAATGGCGCTGGAGATATTTATGCGGGAGCCTTTATCTATGGAATGGGGCGCAATTTTGGTTTAGAAAAATCTATTGCTTATGCCACCATCGCGGCTTCACTAAGTACAACTAAAATTACTTCTCGTATGTCTATTCCGGGAATAAGTGAAGTATCTAATTATTATGATAATAAATTTGGGGCGCAAAATAATCCAAATAATAATGTTAATAATGTTGAACAAGCTAAGCCAGAAGCACAACCTACGCAAGAGCCATCACCGCAAACTCCACCTGAGAGTGCGCCAGCACCACAAAATCCTAGCCCCGCTCCAAATGCTAATCCCAACGCCATGAACATGGCAACGACTGAAGAAAATAATGTTAACCAGTAAGACACCGCATTTAGATTTACATGGGGAAGAAGTGGCTATGGTTTATGCTTTAGTTAATGAATTTATCCAAGATAACTATAAAATGGATATTACGCCAATTGTTATTATTCATGGTAAAAGTACCAATATTATAACTAATGAAGTTCATAAAATTTTAAAAGAACATAAACTAGTGGAAAGCTTTCATCTAAACAATTGGAATTTAGGTGAAACCATTGTTAATCTAAAGCAAAAATAATGTCAAAAATTGAAGTGCATAATTATATCAAATTAATACAATAAATGCCAATTATTTGCTAATTTTCCAAAAAATTATACATATAGTTGACATTTCTTTTTATTTGTGCTATACTTATAACGTAATTAAGGGGGTAGACAACATGAAGGGATACGTTTTAGATTACGTTAATGAAAATGAATTTAAAAAATTAGAAAGAGCATTAAAGAAATATAATATGCTTGCTTTTAAGAAGTTAAACTTTGAATTTTATCCAGAACTTAGAAATGGAAATTTTTTAGGAGAGAAAGTAGAATCAAGTAAAAATGCGCAAAAGTATGAATTAAGATTACCAAGTGATAAAATGTTTACGCAAATTCATGGCGAAGTAAAATTAATTTATACAGTTCATCCTAAAGAAAAAGTAGTTATTTTAGAGGAAATAACACCTGCTAATATTTTACTTGAAGGACATATGTCTGAACTTACTACTTATAAAGGAATTATGATTAGTAAGAAAAATGCTTCTAAAGATATGTTTAAAATTGACTTACTTAATATGTTACAAGATAAACATTAATATTTAAATAAATTAGGGGGATTGAAATGATAAATAAACAAGAGGATACAACTTGTTCTAGGGAAATAATTAATAATTATAAAGATTTATTAAAGGATTTAAAGGTTTGTTATAGTCGAAGAAGTAGCCAAAGAAATTTAATGACTTCAACTAATCCTCAATGGCGGGATATTGAACAAGCTCAAGCATTAGCAATGATGCAAATGGCTACGTTTACACCAACTAGTCCAGATTATTATGAAGCTCATGATTGTGATTTTGGCGGGTTATCTCGATAAGAGAAACCATGAATAGATAAAAAGGAAAGTGTGATGAAAAAGGTTTGCTTTAAAGCAAGCTTTTTTCGTGGAATAAATTGCTTTTTTTAGTATTATGTATTATATTAATTTTAAAGGAGAATTTAAATGAAAATTGTACGACCTAGTGAATTAATTCATGATGAAAGTTTTATAAGAGAAGTTGTTGATGATGTTTGTGATGAAATAAAAATGGCACCTCAAGATAAAATAGTATTAACGGGTGGCAGAGGAATTGGCAAAAGTACCATTTTATATAATTTAGAAAATCGTGAAATTAGTCATAAAAATCCTTTTATTTATACCCATTTTGATTCTGTTGTTAGTTTTTCACGAGTTCCTGATAATGATTTTTCTGATGAATTTCATCGTCATTATTATGAAATAATTTTTTCTTTAAAAATTCTTAATTATTTAAAAAGAAATTATCCTTTTATTTATGATACGCATTTTAAAGGAGTCGACAGTATAGTTCGAAATTCTTATCAAGAATTAAGGAGTTTTGGAAGAAGACGCCACAATAGAAATCTTATCTATTTTAATACAGGAATATTAGTAAAAGATATTTTAGATAAATTAAGAGAAGTTTTAAAATTAGAAACCGTCAATCTCGCTATTGATCGTTTTGATTGGACAAATGGCCGAAGCATTTATACCGAAAAATTATTAAGTGATTATTTTCTTATGTTTGATAAAACGGTTATAACTTCCGATGATGCCACGTTTTCTGAAAGAGAAGAGGATATCGAGGCTCAAGGATTTAAAATAATTAAACCAACTTATTCTCAAGATCTAAATTTTATCCGTTTCTTAATTAATAATAATTGTGATGATGATGTCATAAAAGCTTTATTAGGGACCATTAGTGATGAAGATTTAAAATATTTAATTACTTCTTGTAATGGCGATATTGATGCAATGTTAACTATTATAAATGAATTAGAAGGAAAATGGCATTTTTATAATGGAGGCCTTAATGTGTCAAAAGAGTTACATGGAGAAACCGAAAGAGAATTGGGCCGCATTCGGCAAATAAAAAGTGTATCGGTTCCACCAAAATTTTATTTATAATAATGTTAAAAACCTCATTTCTTAAAAATAGAAACGAGGTTTATTTTTTTTAACTCGGATTTAATAGTCCGAGTTATTTTCAATCTGGTGCACCTGAAGGGACTTGAACCCCCACGGATATATCCACTAGATCCTAAGTCTAGCGCGTCTACCAGTTCCGCCACAGGTGCACATATAATGGTGGACCTCGTAGGACTCGAACCTACGACCGCCCGGTTATGAGCCGGATGCTCTAACCAGCTGAGCTAGAGGTCCATTGCTTTTTCATTATACTATAATTGTTTTTAAGTTGCAAGTAAACATCAGTAAATTGCCAAAAATTTTTAATGAATTGTCGATATATCATATGATACAATAGAAATAGGGTGAAAATATGAAAATAGCCGTTATTAGTGATATCCATTCTAATGCTTTAGCACTTTCCTTAGCTTTAGAAGATGTTAAAAAGGAAAAGTGTGAGCAAATTTTCTTTTTAGGAGACTACCTTACTGATGGACCCAATGAAAATGAAATCATAAATGTGATTCAAAAATATGGAACGAAAGTAATTTTAGGAAATAGAGAAAAATATTTATTAAATTATGATGCTAATCAAAAAGATTTTAATAATTATCGGCCTATCTATTTTACTTATCATAATTTAGAGGTAGCAAATTTAAACTATTTAAAATCGCTACCTAGCCGTGAAATTGTCACAATAAATAACTATAAAATATTACTTATTCATGGAGAAGAATATGGCCATAGTGCTAATACAATTGAAGAATTATTTGATGAATACATAGCTAAATATGATTTTGATATTTGTCTTTTTGGTCATACTCATAAATATTTTCAAAAAGAGTATCAAGGCAAATTATTTATCAATCCAGGTTCTATTGGTGTTCCGACTGATACGCCTTATTATAAATATGTCATTCTAGATATTACGGACAAAGTAACTATTGATTTAAAAGAATTTAGAGTAAAAGATACCTATGAAGAGTTAGCTAAGGAGTATAAAAAATCTTCTTATTATCAAGAAAATTTTTGCTGGAGTGATTTAATTTTAAGAGGTATTAAAGATGGTAAAGATTATACAACTCCTTTTATTAAAATGGTTAGGGAAAAATTACCCATGATAGATCAAAATAATCCTTTAGAATTTAACCAATTATGGCAACAATGTTATGATGAATTTATTCATAATTATAATCAAATTGATTATGAAAAATTAGATAAATTATTTAAAGATAATCAAATATTAACTATTACTGATTTATATGATTTTTGTCATACCAAGTTAGATTATGGTTGGCTAGATATTTATGGTCATGTTCACTATAATGAAAATAATAATGAGGATTATATTTTACAAAGTCCTCTAGAACTAATGGAGTCAAGAGTAGGGATTTGCTGGGATTATACGGAGTTATATCGGCAATTTTTTAATCGTTTAACTTTAAAAAAAGAAACATATTTGTTTTATTATGAAGTAAATTCCACCCTTTGGCCATCTCATTCAATATTTGTCTATTATGTAAATAAAAAAGTTTATTGGTTTGAACCGATGCTAGATACCGATGTCTTTAATTATTCAGGTATTCATGAGTACAATGATTTACCTAGCTTATTACAAGATGCTAAAAAAGCCTTTCTTAAAAATGGCGTTTTAAATGGCTTTTTACCTAAAGATATAGATTCTAAAAAACTTTCATGTTACAAATATCGGGAGCCTAAGTATCATTTAAATGATCAAAAATTTTATGAATATGTCCTAAAAGGAGAAAAAATAAATATCTAAACCTTTCTTTTTCTAAAAATAAATGGTATAAATAAAGAAGGGGGAATTATAATGGGAGAATATCGAAATCAAATTGTTAGAGAAATTTTAATTAAAAGATTTTATTTAGAGAGATTGGGTTTTGACTTTATGGGCTATTCTTTTTCTTCTTTAGAAGATCTTACTTATCATCATCTTATAATTCCCCGTTGTAAGTCTGAGATTTTAGGTTATGGTAATGGTTATTATGTATGGAATGGGGTAGTTTTAGATGGAAATACGTCTCATGATTATTTACATGTTATTGAAAGATATGATGAAGACCGCTTTTTAGCCATTAATAGTGAGTTATTAGATGAATATGTTAAAGGTTATATCAGTTTAGAAAATTTACGTAAAATTGATGATATTTTAACCTCATTTGAAGAAGAATATAAAGATAGACGACACCATAAAAGACTGATTGTACCAGAAAAATATACGGAAAGATTATTTCGTTCTCGGTCTTTAAAAAAGAAGTAGATTTTTTCTACTTTTTTTAGTATCCTTTTATACCTTCTAAAGATTCATCATTTTTAATAAAATCTTCGACATCAATAATGGTAAAATCTTCTTTAGTATTTCTGACAACCACTTCTTTAATGCCCGCATTAATAATCATTCTTTTGCATAGAGCACAAGGTCTAGCATTAGCTACATATGATTTATCATCGTAATTAATCCCTACTAAATAAAGGGTAGAACCAATCATTTTATTGCGCGCGGCCGAAATAATGGCGTTTTGTTCTGCATGTACACTCCGACATAATTCATAACGTTCTCCTCTTGGAATATTTAGTTTTTCTCGCGTACAATATTTTAAATCACAACAATTTTTTCGACCTCTTGGAGCTCCCACATAACCAGTTGAAATAATTTCATCATCTTTGACAATAACAGCCCCAAAATTTCTTCTTAAACAAGTGCCTCTTTCACTAACAGATTCGGCAATATCCAAATAATAATTTCTTTTATCAATTCTCATAACAATACCTCACTTTTAATTATAAAAAAAATTGTCATTTTTGTAAATGAATATTTGATTATGGGGAATAATAAAAATGATGGTTATGAAAAAGGAAAGCGTTTTAAAAATTATAATCGGTATTTTAATTGTGACTAATGGACTTTTATTAGGCTTGGTTTTAACTAAAAAAGAAGAGAAAAAAGTTGATTACTGTTTTTATGAAAATAATGAAGATTATGTTTTAATTGAAAAAAATAATTTAGGTAATAATTTAGAAAGCTATTTATATAAAGATAATAATGATAATTATTTAGGCAAAATATATGAATATGGAAGTAGTAAAGAAGTTAATATTAATGATTTAATTAAAGAAGATAAAAGAGAAGATTATGAAGATAAAGTAACTCAATTATTATATTTAAAATATCCGAAATTTGTGGCGAGTTCTTTACTAGGAGATGATGTTCAAAGAAATTATTTATTAAGAGATAATGAACTGGTTATTTATTTTAGTAATTATAATATTACGCCAGTGGTGGAAGAACTTTTATATTTAAAAATAAATTATAATGAAATTAAAGATTATGTTAATTTTACGGTTTTACTCGATAGTGACTACCAAATTGAAAGTGGTTATAACTATACTAAATCGAAAAAAAGTGTAGCGATTAGTTTTGATGATAGTCCCAATAAGGGAAAGACTAATAAAATTTTGGAGTATTTAGAAGATAACCATTTTCATGCAACCTTTTTTGTCGTTGGGGAAAGAACAATTAATAATGAGAACTTACTTATTAGTATGAAAAATAGTGGTAATGAAATAGGTTCTCATACATATAGTCATAGCAATATGCGAAAGATGAGTGAAGAAGCCATTATTAATGATTATGAAAAGATGAACGCTATTTATCGGAATTTATTTGCGGAAGATTTAAGTCTTATTAGACCGCCTTATGGGGCTCTTAATAAAAGTGAAGCCAGTATTTTAAATGTTTCTTTTATTATGTGGAGTTTAGATACTAATGACTGGCGTTATCGTAATAAAGATTATTTAATTAATTATGTCATGGATAATATTAAAGATGGGGATATTATTCTTTTTCATGATGCTTATGATTCTACGGTGGCTGCCATTTCTGAATTACTTCCGCTTTTATATAGTAAAGGCTATCAAGTAATGAGTGTATCCGAATTATTTAATTTAAAAGAAAAGCCATTAGAAAAGAATCAAATATATTATAATGCTTAAAAAATAGCTAAATCCACCGTGGAAGAGTTGTCATCAATCTCGGTATATAAAGCTAATAATCCCGCCACGACAAAGACGATATTAGTTATAATTCTTTCATAGGCTATTTGAATTTTTCTCGGATTTCCTCCTTGTTTAATAATCTCTAATTCTTCTTTAGCATGAGTATAGAAGTAAAAGTAGATTCCGAGAGCAACCGTTAATAAAATAATATTTATTTTGCGTCCCGTTAGTTTATCATTTAAGTTATTGGTATCTAAATATTTTTTTTCAAAACTATTTGCAATTAACGCAAAAATTACAATAAAAAAATAAATATACCAAATAATATCTTCTTCTTCTAAATCTTTTAAACTTCTTAATTTCTCATCCATATTAAAATATATGAAAAAAAGAAGCCGCTACTTCTTTTTCTTGTTTAAATAAATACTAATTTTATCTCTTCTTATTTTAATACTACCAATTACAAAGATGATACTCGCTATTAAAAGCATTACTCCTAAGATAATTTCCCAGATATTTGTATTGGTAGCAAACATCACAATACTAAAAAGAAATCCCGCTATTCCGATTAAAAATAAACGATCTAAGCGGATTTTTAAATTCTTCCCAAATTCAGTTTGGTAAAATTCTTCTTTAGCTTTAATTTTTTCTTCTTTACTTAAAGTGGCATATTTACTTTTTAACATCAAATCACCTAAATAAATATTACCATTTATTTCTTGTTCTTGCAATAAATAGACGAGTTATATTATAATGATAAAAGATGAAAGGCCGCGATTAAGATGATTATTGATTTAGATGAATTAAATATTAAAAATCACATAGATATTAATTGTGATGTTTTGTATGAAGAGGGGATAGATAAGAGAATTAAGGGGTTAGATAAGGCCAGGGTTACGGGAGAAGTTACTAAAAATAGTAGTGGTGATATTGAACTTAATTGTCTTTTTACGGGGTCGATGTTAATTGAAGATGCGATTACTTTAGATTTAGTTCCTTATGAATTTAGAATAAATATTGAGGAAAATTTAGAAGAAATTGCCGAAAGTAATGCCGATGTTTACGAAAAAATGCAAAATACACTTGATTTAAAAGCTATTTTATGGCAAAATATTGTATTGGAAGTCCCAATTAGTTATACTAAGGAAAAAGATGCTCACCTTAAAGGTGATGGTTGGGAATTAAAAAATGATAATATTAAGTCCTCTGGTATTGATCCAAGACTTAAGAAATTAGAAGATTTATTGAAAGGTGATGATTAGTTATGGCAGTTCCTTTTAGAAGAACAAGTAAAACTAAAAAAAGAATGCGGAGAACTCATTTAAAAAAAGAAGTTGGCGCAGTTACAACTTGTGAAAAATGTGGTGCCGCAATTAGACCTCATAGAGCTTGCCCAAAATGTGGTAACTATAAAGGTGAAAACGTTTTAAAAGTTGAAGAAGAAAATTAGAAACAGCCAAAAAAATTATGGTTGTTTTTTTTGACAAGCAAGGTAATTACATGTTATAATGAATATGTCAAGGAAACTTGAATACAATAAAAAAGGGAATACTTAACAGCGCCATGTTGAGTACTCGCCAAAATGGGTAGCACTTAATCTAGTTAGATTGAGCGCTTTTCTTTTACATAGAATACTACATTACAAAAGTAAAAAGTAAGACTATTAGTAAAAAGATAATAAGGATAAGTGATAAGATTAAAAAATCTTTCTTATACATACTATCAGCCTCCTTCCTTATAGAAGTTGGCAAGCACTCGACTGCTAAGTATTCCTATTAAAATTATACCTTATTAATAGAATAAAACAAGCGAACAAACGGGATTTTTAGCGATTTTAGGGAAAAAATATTTTCTTAATAGATAAAGTTTCGATATGCTATAATATTAATGTTCAATGAACCTTTAATAGGGTAGATGCTTAATAGCGCAAAGTTGAGTATTCTCTAGAAATGTAGTGCTGAAATTATTTGAATTGTATGCTTTTTTTCTGGGATAATCTTGACTAATTTCATATTTTAAGTATAATATTTAAAACGATTAAGGGGGATTATAATGCTAAAAAAATTGGGAAGTAAAATAACGGAATTTTTAAAAATGTTATTTTTATTTAAACCAGAAGAAAGCTTTAAAGAAGTATTTGAATCATTAGATTATTTAGATAAAGAATTAGATAATATATATTTTTCTTCTTTTGAAGTAGGAACCTTATTTGAATATTATGTTAATAAAGATCGCTTAGCGGAAATGGAAGAAGAAATTAAAAAATATAGTGATATGATTGATGTGGTAGATAAAGATAACTATAGATTATCTGTATTAATTGCTAAAAATTTACTTATATTTTGTTGCTTATTTTATGGATCTGTCTTTATGGGAGCCCTTGGTCTTAATTTTTTAATTTCTATAATAATGCTTTTAGCCAATTTTTTTGTTGCTTATCGTTTTGCGGTTGTTTCTGATAAATTAGTAGAGGTTATCAAAGAAGATAAAAAGAGTAAAAATATACTTTTAAATACTATTGAAAGAATGGGAATAACTTGTGGCAATATTTCCAGAAATTTAGATAAAAAGAAATCCTTACTAGAAGCCAATACTACTAGTAAACCAATGGCAATGGATGTATGGGAAAAAGCCCAAGAAGCTTTAAATAATTATCTTGATTATGGTTCTTTTACGATGATGAGTGATGAAGTAATACTTTATTTAAAAAAGATGCTTCAAGAAGATTTAAATGTTGAAGAAGAAAATATTTTTGCTCTTTTAGATTTAGCTAAAGAAAGAAATTTAGAGACTAAAAATTTAAATTTACCAAAAAATTTAAACTTAAAAAAAGGAAATTAGGGTATAAGCGACAATATATATAAATAGAGGGTAAAAAATGGAATTAATTAGTGAAAGTAAGATTAATGAAATAAGAAATTCCGCTGATATAGTAAATATCATTGGTGATTATGTACCACTAAAAGCACAAGGCAAAAATTATTTTGGGGTTTGTCCTTTCCATGATGATCATACACCTAGTATGTCCGTTTCTAGGGAAAGACAAGTATTCAAATGTTTTGTTTGCAATAAAGGTGGTAACGTTTTTAAGTTTGTCCAAGAATATGAAAATATTAGTTTTGGAGAAGCTGTTAAAAAAGTCGCTGATAAAGTAGGAATACCCTTAGATTATGTCTATACTAAAAAAGTAAATACTAAATATAACCTAGATTATGAAATAATGGATTTTGCTTCTAAAATTTTTCAAAATAATTTAAATAGTAAAGAAGGCTTGGAGGCTAAAAAGTATTTAGAACAAAGAAATATTACGGATAATATTATTAAAGAATTTCAAATTGGTTTGTCTTTAAAAGATAAAAAATATTTATATAATGTCTTAATTAAGAAAAATTATGATTTGAATAAATTAGATGATTTAGGTCTTATTAATAAAAATGGTTTAGATGGTTATGACCGCTTTGTTAGTAGAATAATGATTCCGATTACTAATTTAGATGGTAAAGTAGTGGGCTTTACGGGAAGAATTTATAATACGGAAGATCCAGCCAAATATATTAATACCAAAGAAACGGAAATATATAAAAAGGGTAGTATTATCTTTAATTACTATAATGCGAAAAATTATATTCGGGAAAGTAAATGTGCCATTTTAGTTGAAGGTAATATGGACGCTATTAGGATGTATTCCAGTGGTATTCGAAATGTTTTAGCTTTAATGGGAACGACTTTAACTAAAGAGCAGATAGAGATTTTAAAAAAATTAAGGGTGCCAATCATCTTAATGCTCGATAATGATAATGCCGGAAGTATTGCCACCATTAATATTGGTGATGAACTTTTAAAAAATAATTTAAATGTTAAAGTTGTTCGTTTAAAAGGAGCCAAAGATCCTGATGAATATATTGTTAAGTTTGGTGCGGAGGCTTTGGAAGATGCCATTAATCATAGTTTAAATTATTTAGATTATAAAATGGATTATTTAAAAAACAATAAAAATTTAAATAATACGGAAGAGTTAATTGAATATGTTAAATCAGTATTAAAGATGGTCGAAAATGAAGATAATTTAACGAAAGAAATTACTTTACAAAAAATTGCTCATGAATATAATTTAGATTATGAAATATTGAAAAAAGAACTGGTATTTAAAAAAGAAGCGGAAGAAAAACCACTAAGAGTAATTACTCCTAGTAAAGATAAATATCAGATTTGTGTAAATTATATTTTATATTATTTAATGAGTGATGCCAAATACTTAAAAATATATAATAAAAAATTAGGTTATTTGAAAAATGAAAACGAAAGAAATTTAGTGACCGAAATTGAATATTATATTAAAAATCATGGTAAAATAAATTTAGCTGATTTTATCTCTTATGCCGAAAATGACGATAAAATTCGGGATATGGTTAATAATATAAGTGGTTATGTTGATGGTAGTGATTTAAAAGAAGAAACATTTTTAGAATATATTAAAGCTCTTAATGATATTTTAGAAAAAGATAATATGCAAAAAATTAAAGATAAGATTAATAAATCAACTGATATAAATGAACAATTAGAAATAATAAATAAACAGATATCAATGTCGAAAAAAAGACTAGATGCAAAAAAGGAAGGGTAAAAAATGGTAGAAATTAAAACATTTGAACAAAGAAAAGAAGAATTAATTAAAAAAGGAGAAGAAATAGGTTATATAACTTTTGAAGAATTAGCGGAAGCCTTAAAGGGTTTAGAAATTGATAGCGATACTTTAGATGATTTATATAATTCTTTTGTGGATGCGGGAATATCCGTTATTACCGAAGAAGATGCGAGTGATGTCGAAGAATCAGGCGGAAATCCTGGTATTTTGGAAAGTGAAGTAGCTATTTTAGATGATGCCGAGATTACAAAAGATGTTAATATTAATGATCCAGTTAGAATGTATTTAAAAGAAATTGGTAGAATTAGTTTGTTATCATCTGAAGATGAAATGAATATTTCCATGCGGATTGCGGATGGCGATGAAGATGCGAAAAGATTACTTGCCGAAAGTAATTTAAGACTTGTTGTTAGTATTGCCAAAAGATATGTTGGTCGTGGTCTTTTATTCTTAGACTTAATTCAAGAAGGTAATATTGGATTAATGAAAGCCGTCGAAAAATTTGACTATGATAAAGGGTATAAATTTTCGACTTATGCGACTTGGTGGATTAGACAAGCCATAACTAGAGCTCTAGCTGATCAAGCAAGAACTATTAGAGTACCAGTTCATATGGTTGAAACAATTAATAAAATGGTAAGAATCCAAAGACAAATGACTTTGGAATTAAATAGAGAACCATCTGAAGAAGAATTAGCGAAAAAAATGGGTATTTCCGTAGAAAAGGTTAGAGAGGTAATTAAAATTAGTCAAGAGCCAGTATCTTTAGAAACGCCAATTGGAGAAGAAGATGATTCTCATTTAGGTGATTTCTTAAAAGATGAAAGTAGTCTTTCTCCTGAAGAATATACGGAAAATGAAATTTTAAAAGAAGAAATAAAAGATGTTTTACAAACATTACAACCAAGAGAACAAGAAGTTTTGGAATTAAGATTTGGTCTTTCGGATGGAACTTGTCATACTCTAGAAGATGTTGGTAAAAGATTTAATGTTACCAGAGAGCGGATTAGACAAATTGAAGCCAAGGCTTTAAGAAAATTAAGACATCCATCGAGAGCTAAGAAATTAAGAGATTTCTTGGATAGTTAAAAATGAATAGTGCAAGAATCAAAGCTCTAGCAGACTTTATTTCTTTAAAAGATAATGTTTTAGATGTGGGCTGTGATCATGGTTATTTAAGTATATATCTTAAACAAAATAATTTATGTACTTCCGTTTTAGCTAGTGATATTTCGGCTTCTGCCTTAGAGATGGCCAAGAAAAATTTTGCCAAATATGAAGTTGATGTTAAGTCTTATGTTAGTGATGGCTTTGATAAAGTAGATGCTTATTTTGATACAGCGGTTATTGCGGGCATGGGTACGACAACTATCTTACATATTTTAGATAATCCTAAATGTCCCAATAAATTAATTATTAGTAGTCATAATGATTTATTTACATTACGAAAAAGTCTAAATAAAATGGGTTTTCAATTAGAAAAAGAAACTGTTATTTTAGAAAAGGGCCATTATTATAGTATTATGCTATGGGAAAAGGGAAGTCACAAATTAAAACATGCGGAATTACTTTTTGGAATTTCTAAGAATAAAGATTATTATTTATTCTTGTATAAAAAAAATAAAGAACTACTTAAAAAAGTTCCTTGGTTAAAACGAGGAAAATTAAAATATTTAAATTATCTTTTAAAAGGTCTTATTGAAAAAAAGTAGGACCTTTTTGATTGGGAATATTGAGATTATTAATTTTTTCTTTTAAAGGTTGTAAGTTTTTTTCCGTATTAGTCATGATTTTCGTTGTCGTCATATTTCCCATTTCTTTTAACATATTAAGGGCATTTCGTGCATTATTGACCATGGGTTTGGCTTCTTTATAAAGTGGGATAATTTGATTTACGACGCCTAAAGTTTTATTAATTCCCCCAAGGATTTTGGGGATAGTTAGGGAAGAAGGAAAGATTCTTGGTCCAAACATTTTATTCACCTAATATATTTTATGCAAATAGTGACTAGCAACACACTATTATTTATGCTATAATTTTAAATAGAAGAATAGCAAGGAGTACAAAATGGCCGAGGTAAAAGAAAAAAAATACTGGTATGTTACTTTAGGTGATTTTTTTAGAAATATTTTTCTTACTTTTTTTGCTATAATTACCTATTCTTTAATTGGTATTAAAGCTTGTACTTATGACTTATTTGTTTATTTATATAACACTATTGTGTGGCATCTAGATAAAGGATATAAAAGAACTAAAGAACCAGCTAATTTTTTACAAGTTCAAAATGATAAAACTAAGAAAAAAGATAAAGTTTATAACTATAGTGCTAAAACTTTAGCGAAATTAGAAGCCGATTATCGGGAATTAGTGCGGGATTTACAAACCACCGGAGCTACTCGTTCAAAAGAAGTTAACGCTTATTATTTTAAAGTTCGCGATAAACAAGGAAAGATTATTAAAGGAACGATGAATGGTCTTTCTAAACTAGATATTAATGCTTTTTTAATCAATGAAGGATATCAAGTTTATAGTATTAAAACTAGTCCTTTAATTAACTTTCTTTTTAAAGATTCCTCTTTAATTACAGTTAAGATGTCGACAAAAGAATTAGTTTTTTGGTTAACACAATTATCTACTTATTTAAAATCCGGCATAACTTTAAATGATGCGATTAAATTACTTTCCAAACAAGTATCTAAAAAGAAGAGTAAAGCGCGGGCTTTCCAAGCTATCTCTTATGAACTTACTTTAGGTTCATCTTTTTCTAATGCTTTGGAAAAACAAGGAGATATGTTTCCCGCTCTTTTAATTAATATGGTTAAAGCTGCTGAGGCAAGTGGTACTTTAATTGAAACTTTAGAAGATATGGCTAATTATTATACCGAAGTTGATGAAACGAAAAAAGAAATGCGAAGTGCAATGATGTATCCCGCTATTATTAGTGTTTTTGCCATTGTGGTTATTTCGGTAATCATGATTTTTATCATTCCCGAGTTTGTGAAAATATATGAAAAGCAAGATATTGAAATTTCCGGTATTACTTTATTTGTAATTAATGTTAGTAATTTTTTAAGAGATAATATTATTAGTATTTTAGGCATAGCTTTCTTTTTATTAATAGTTATTGTGATAGCTTATAAAAATATTAAATCTTTCCGGCGGAGTGTCCAAACATTCTTTATGCACATTCCCGTTATTAAAGATGTTATCATTTATAATGAACTAGCAATATTTACTAAAACTTTTGCCTCTCTTTTAAGAAACAATGTCTTTATTACCGAAAGTATTGATATTTTAAGTAAGATTACGAATAATGAAATTTATAAAGGTATTTTGTTTAAAACTATTAATAATATTGTTAAAGGAGAAAAAATATCCGAAGCTTTCCAAGATCATTGGGCCGTACCCGAAGTGGCATATTTTATGATTGTAACGGGTGAGTCGACCGGTGAACTTGATAATATGATGCAAAAGGTTAGTGATTATTATCAAGGGCTTCATAAAAATGTGGTTAATAATTTAAAAGCCTTTATTGAACCGATTTTAATTAGTTTACTGGCTTTAGTTGTTGGTGGCGTTATTATTGCGGTTGTTATTCCAATGTTTAAAATGTATGGAGAATTATTATAAGAGGGTTTTATGGGAATATTAGTATTTATAATTGGTACAATTTTAGGTTCATTTTATTTAGTTGTGGGCACAAGGGCTCCTAGGGGAGAAAATGTTATTACGGGAAGAAGTAGATGCGATAATTGTCAACACCCTTTAAAATGGTATGAGTTAATTCCTCTTTTATCATTTATTTGGCAAAGAGGAAAATGTAACTATTGTCATCAAAAGATTGCTATCGAACATCTTTTAGTGGAAATTCTAACAGGATCTTTATTTCTTTTTGGTTATTATTATTTTCATTTAACCATTAATTTTTATATTTATTTAGTTATTACTTCTGCCGCCATTATAATTTTTATTAGTGACTTTAAATATATGGTTATTTTAGATAGTCCTATTATTATTGGGAGTATTTTAGTTTTGCTTTTGCATTATTTAGAAGGTGGCTTTCAACATATGGGCATTCATCTTATTTATGGCTTTGTTCTTTCTTTAATTATGCTTTTAATTAAATTATTAGGAGATCACCTATTTAAAAGAGAATCTTTAGGGGGAGGGGATATTAAATTAGCTTTTTTAATCGGTATAACTTTAGGATTTCCAGGAATTGGCCTTCGCATGGGTTTAATTTCTTTAATATTCGCTTCTTTTTTAGCCCTTCCATATGCCATAGCTAATACTTATTTAAATAAAAAAAATGAACTTCCATATGGTCCATTTTTAATCGCTTCGATGATTATTATCTTTATCTTTAGTGATAAATTTGCTAATTTATTAGTTTTCTTTTCTTTATTGTAAGAAGTAAACAATAACACCAGCAATAAAACTAGCAATCATTAAAAAAAGCATAACCCAAACGACTAGTCTTCTAGTTTTTTTATTCATTTTTATACATCCTCCGTTTTTAATCTACATTAACTATATCATATTTTAGGTATTTTTAAAAGTTTTTTCGCATATTCTTTAGGGGTGAATATTATGCAAAAATTCTTTCAAAAAAATAAAAAGTATTTATTATTTGTTTTCGTAGTCCTTATTATTGGTCTTATTACAGGTATTCTTTTCTTTTTAGTGCAAAATAGTACCGTTAAAACTGAAATTATAAATAGTCGGGAATTTATCAGTTTTAAATCAATAAATCTTTACAAACCATTATAAAATGGTTATTTTTTTGTCAAATTTTCGA
>CANQXW010000010.1 GCA_947627925.1 uncultured Bacilli bacterium
AAAAATAAAAGGGAATGGGAGTCCCCGTTTTTTAAGTTTACAACAAAATAAAATTCAAAACTTGACACCGGGGGGGGGTGTTATATAATAAACATATAAGATAAGAAGAATAGAAGTATTTATGTAGTTGTCAACATAAATTATTTTTAGTTGTTATCTGTATTCGGTATTATAAACAAAAGGAAATGGTTTAAATGAAACTAAAGGAAAATAAGATATTTGTATTTATTATATTAATATTAGGAATAGGTTGTTTAATAAAAATAGTATCTAAAGATTCTTATGCTTATTATAGTAGTAATAATGAAATACCTATATTAAGTACTAAAATAGGTAACTTTGCTGGAGGAGATACATCAGAGTTAGAGGGAAATACTGACATTAATTTAATATATTATGCTCAAGATATATTTGAACCTTCAAAATATAATGTTGTAGCTACTCCTCCTTTAGAAGTTTCGAATTATAAATTAGACGAAAAGAGAAGTAATTGTATACCAAAGGTAAGTGAAAGAGATGGAGATAAAGTAACCTATAGTGATTATTCAATCGATGAAACAACTGGAGAAGTAAAAGTAATAGTTACTGAAGATAATCTCCATCAAATAGTATGTCGAATATATTATAGTTTTGAATTAGATCCATATGAAATATTTAATAGAGATATAAACATTGTAGCCTTAGTAGAATCGACAACAAATATTGTAGCGGTAAAAGGTAACAAAACATATGCATTAACAACGATACCAACAAGTGGATATAAATTAGGAAGTTATGAATGTACGAATAAAGATGAAACAAGCCAAACACAAATTACATATGAAAATGGTAATTTGAAAGTAGACTATAAAGCTAAAGATCTATGTTATGTATACTTTGATAAAAATAGCTAGGAGTGAGTGAATAAAATGAAGAAGATAATAATTAAAATAGTATTAATATTATTAATCATAATAGAAGGAATATATCTAATATTACCAAATCATAAATTTATTGATAAAATAGAGCAGGTATTATATGAAAATAATAATATCAATAATAAAAGTACATTAGCATATTATTTAAATGGTGAGTCTCAAGAAGATAGAAATACGTGGCCGACAGAATCTCAAAATATTGTTTATGAGGTTGCAGAATGCTATGATGAAAACAATAGTCCAATAAAAGCATCAGAAATAGTAAGTTTTAATTATGAAAATCATACAGCAACAATAACAACCAAAAAGACCGTGTATTGTTCGTTATATTTTATGGATATGACTTCGCCAAAACCAAGAACGGCGCGCGGAATAGCGATAAAATCAGAAGCAAATGGAACGTTAGAATCAGAAGATGCTTTAGCAGTAAGGAACAAAACGATAACAGGTAATATCAAAGATGACTTAAGAAGATTTATCGGAACAAAAGACGAAGTAACAGATAACTTTATCTGTTTCGGAACGGATAGTCAAATAGAATGTAAAAACAATATGGATTTATACATGTATAGAATAATAGGAGTAGATACGGCTGAAAGATTAAAAATAATTAAAGCTACAGCATTAGTTCAAGGAAGTAGCACAAGTACATTTAACTGGTACTCGACTTATAGTTCTAATATAACTTGGCAAAATTCATATTTATATCAGAAATTAAACGGAACATATTCATCATCTGGAAATATATTTATAGGGAACGAAAAGTATCCCTATATGCAAAACGAAGCATGGACAAATTTAATAAATACACCAACATATTATATAGGAGTTGTAGAATCTGGGACAAATAAAAATCCAGCAGCATTTCAAAATGAGAGAAGTAGTAAAATGAGCAACCCAAGCAAAATAGGATTAATGTATTTAAGTGATTATTTATATGCTGGAAGTGACAATAGCACAAATTGGTTATTTATCCAAAATGGATTAAATGGAAAAGAAAATACTCCATCAGGATCAATCGATCCAACAAAATTATCTGGTGAAGGCGCTAAAGAATGGACGATGACCTATAAAGGTTGGGATAACGTCAGGGGTTACGGCGCGTGGGTCATATATAGCGACGGTTGGTCGACCGGGGACTATACCGAACGTTACCATGCGGTTCGTCCAGTCTTCTATCTCACGTCCGATATAAGTATTATTGGTGGTACAGGAGATATTGAAACTCCATATATAATTTCTCCACAAAGTGAATGATTGTCATAAATGCACAATATTTTAATAGAATTAGGAAGCAAATCGCTTCCTTTTTAGATGGTTTTCGACAAAATAGAAGAAATATCGCCAAATGTTGTCAAAATCTCCTATAGACTTTTAGTTGATACTTGTGTTTTAATAGTAAGTCGAGACGAGAAGTCTTGCCTACTTTCAGGGGGTTTTGGAAAGGCCAAAATCAATTGATGGGAGGTGGTTTGATGAAATTAATTTTCTTTGGAATTTTAAAAGTAATAATTTTTATTTTGAAGCTTCGGCCAAGGAATAAAAAAACTACCTTAATTTGGATGAATTTCCAAATTAGGTAGCAGACTATCGCAGGCAACGATTTCTCGTCTCCTAAAATGATTATAATATATTTTAATATAAATGACAAGTTTGGATTTGAAAAAAATCTCTTGAGGAGATTTATTCAGAAGTATCAATAGTAATCCATTCAGTGGTGCCACATTCGGTACATATTTGGGGTACTAACACTTTTTTACCTTTAGGTAGATCTATCTTTTTTTCTAAAGTAACACATAACATGCCACTTTCTTCATCAATATAGCATTTGCCTTGGGTTTGGGCTTCTTGACACTTACTACAACCAGGTTTTTTCATTCTATCACCATTAATATTATGGTTTTAAGAGACTATAATTATTCGGAAAAATAAGGTATAATATTTTTAGGTGATTAAAAATGAAATATAAAGTTAAGGCTCGGGTTAGTAATCGCCATGTTCATTTAACTAAAGAAGTATATAATCAATTATTTGATGAAGAAATGAAAGTACGCAATAAATTAAATCAAATTGGGGAATTTGCTTCTGAAGAAGTGCTAACTATAAGAGTAGGAGATAAAAAAATAGATAATGTTCGGGTGGTTGGTCCTCTTCGGCCTTATAATCAAATAGAAATATCTCGTTTTGATGCTCGAATGCTGGGAGTAAATCCGCCGGTTAGAAGAAGTGGCGATTTAGAAGGTAGCTTAAATGTTACTTTAGAAACCCCTAAAGGTAAGGTTACAACAAATGGCTTAATTATTGCTAATCGCCATGTTCATATTAATACTAGTGAGGCCGCTAAATATGGAGTTTCTGATGGGGATAAGGTAAAAGTAAAAGTAGATGGTGATAAAAGTGGTATCATTGATGTGATGGTCAAAGTTAGTGATAATGGATTTTATGAACTTCATTTAGATACTGATGATGCCAATGCCTTTTTACTTAATGATGGCGATGAAGTAACATTAATTATATAAATAAATTTTTAAAGGTTGGGATAATGTGAAGTGGAAAATTGGTAATGTCGAAATAGAAAATCAGTTTGTTTTAGCTCCGATGGCGGGAGTTACAAGTACAACTTATCGGCGTATTTGTAAGAGTATGGGTGCTGGTCTTGTTGTGGGAGAAATGGTTTCGGATAAAGCCTTAATATATGATTCTAAGAAAACTTTGGAACTTTTAAAAATGACTCCGGAAGAAAGACCAATTTCCCAACAAATCTTTGGGGCTGATCCCGAAACAATGGGGAAGGCTGCTAAATTAATAGAGGAATATATGCACCCGGATATTATCGATATTAATATGGGGTGTCCGGTTCCCAAAATTGCTATTAGAAGTAAAGCTGGTAGTAGTCTTTTAAAAGACCCGGAAAGAGTAAGACTCATCGTGCGCAGTGTGGTATCTAATGTATCGGTTCCCGTTACAGTTAAAATACGTTTAGGTTGGGATGAAAAAAGTATTAATGCTCCGGAAATAGCCAAAATTTGTGAGGAAGAAGGAGCGAAAGCCATCTTTGTTCATGGGAGAACCCGGAGTGAAGGTTATTCAGGTCATGCCCATTTAGATGAAATTAAAAAAGTGGTGGAAAGTGTTAAGATACCAGTTATTGGTAATGGAGATATTACTGATTGCTATAGTGCTAAAAAAATGTTAGATTATTGTGGATGCCAAGCCGTGATGATTGGAAGAGGCGCTTTAGGTAATCCGTGGATTTTTAAAAGTTGTCTTGATTATATCGAAAAAGGCATACCTCCAAAAGAAGTGTCTAAAGCGGAAAAAATAGAAATGATGCGGTATTTTACAGAAGAATTAGTAAAAGAAAAAGGAGAAGTAATTGGGATTTTGGAACTTAGAAGTAATCTTATGTATTTCTTAAAAGGGATGCGCAATACAAAAGAATTAAAACTTTCTTTATGTAAGGCCAAAACTAAAGAAGAAGTTTTAAATTTATTGGATGAATATGAAAAGTTAGAGGAAAGGTAAATGAAATTAGATATCTTGGATCAAGAAATTATTATTTGTGAAGATAGTTATAAAAAAAGTATTCTACAAAAGATGATGGAAAGTAGAACTTTTTTAGATGTTAAATTTTATGCAAAAAAAGAATTTTTTCAAGAATATTTCTTTACTTATAATGAAGGAGCTTTAGCTTATGTAACGAAAAGATTAAATGTTAAAGTTTCTATTGCCAAGATGTATTTACAAAATTTACTTTTTTTAGAAAATAAAAAATATCAATCAAAGAAATTACAATTTTTAAAAGATTTAAAAGATGAATTAGATCAAAAAAAATTATTAATTTATAATCCATTATTTAAAGATTATTTAAGGAATAAAAAAATAAAAGTAATGGGTTATTTAACTTTAGAAAAATATGAAGAAGAAGTATTTCGTACTTTAAAGGCAGAAATAATTCCCGAAAAAGACTTAAATAATTTAAAATATGTTTGGGCTTTAAAAGATAAAGAAGAAGAGATTACTTTTGTAGCGGAGAAAATAAGTAAGTTAATTTTAGATGGAGTAAGTATTAATAAAATAAAATTAATGAATGTATCTGAAGATTATTATGATGCTTTAGAAAGAATTTTTACTTTTTATCATATTCCGTTAAAATTACCATCTAAAATTAATTTATTAGGCTATGAAGGAGTGTCTAGTTTTTTAAATGATTTAAAAAAGGGAATGGATTTTGAAAATTATAATTTTGCAAATATAAGTAGCGAGGTTAAAGATAAAATAATTAATATTTTAAATAAATATGCCTTTTTAGAAGATGATAATCTTCTTTATGACTTAGTCTATGAAGAACTTAAAAATACCCATATAGACACTTTAACTTTAGAAAAATATGTGGAACTCATTCAGGTATCCGATTATGTTTCTTCTTCTGATTATGTTTTCTTAATGAATTTTAATGCGAGTAGTATTCCGAGTTATAAGAAAGATGAAGATTATATTCCTGATTATTTAAAGAGGGAAGTATTACTTTATAAGACTAAAGAATATAATGAACAATTAAAAATAAAGACGATTGCTAAAATAAGAGGTATTAAAAATTTAACTATAACTTATAAATTAAAAGATAATAAGGGAGAGGCTTTCCCTTCTAGTTTAGTTTCCTTACTTTCTTTAGAAGAGATGCCTTATGAAAAGAATCTTTTAGTTAGCTATGCTCCTTTAAATGATAAAATAATATATGCTAAATATCTTGATGAAATGGCTAAATATGGTAATGTTAATCCCAATTTAGGTTTATATAAAAATAATATTTCGCCATTTCCTTATAAAACTTATGATAATTCTTATAAAGGTTTAAATGAAGATAGTCTTAAAGACTATTTAAAAGGGGGTTTAACTTTATCTTATAGTTCTTTAAATAATTTTAATAAATGTGCTTTTCGATATTATTTAGAAAATATTTTACATTTAAATCCTTTTTTAGAAACTTTTGATACTTTTATTGGTTCTTTATTTCATGATGTTTTAGAGAAGTGTGTAAATAAAGGGGGAAGCATCTTAGAAGAAGTAGATAATTACTTAAGAGAAAAAGAAAAAGTTTTAGATGCTAAAGAAAAATTTTATGTAACTAAAATTATGCAAGACATGGAATTTGTTATCAATTATTTACGGGAACAAAAAGAAGAAATTTTATTAAGGGAAGAATATCATGAAAAATATTTAAGTATTGATAAAAGTAGGGATATTCCCATTCGTTTTGTTGGTATTATTGATAAAATTTTATATGAAAAGAAAGATAATGAAACAGTGGTAGCTATTATCGATTATAAAACAGGTAAAGTGGAAAGTGAGATTAACTATGCTTTATATGGCTTGTCTTTACAACTACCGATTTATCTTTATTTAGTATCTAAATCTAGACTTTTTCCTAACCCTTCTTTTGCGGGTTTCTACCTAGAGCATATTTTGGATAAAGACTTAAAAAGAAGTGATGACTATGCCAAAAGTCAAAAGGATACTTTAAAATTAAAAGGCTATTCGAATGCTAATCCCCATGTTTTAGCTTGTTTTGATAAGCATTATATGGATAGTCATTTCATTAAAGGCTTGAAGATGAAAAGTGATGGTAATTTCTATTCTTATAGCAAAGTTTTAAGTAATGAAAAAATGACGAATTTAATTAATTTAGTGGAAGATATTATTGATAATGATTTAACGAAGATACTACAGGCGGAATTTCCAATCAATCCGAAAAAAATTGGTTATAGCAAGGATGTTGGCTGTATGTATTGTCCTTTTGGGGATATTTGCTATAAAAAAGAAGCTGATTATGTTATTTTGGAGGAAGTTAAAAATCTTGACTATTTAGGAGGTGAAGATGATGCCCAAGTGGACTAAAGAACAACTTAAAGCCATAAAAGAAAAAGGGAAAAATATTATTGTTTCTGCTGGGGCTGGTTCTGGTAAAACGGCCGTCTTAACCGAAAGAGTTTTAGAAAAATTAAAAGATGGGATTAAAATAAATGAACTTTTGATTTTAACTTTTACAAATGCCGCCGCGGGCGAAATGAAAGAAAGAATCAGAGATAAAATAAGTAAGGAATCATCTTTACAAGATAATTTAAGTTTACTAGAAAGCGCTTATATTACGACTTTTGATTCTTATACTTTATCTTTAGTAAAAAAATATAATGATATTTTAAATGTTAGTAGTAATATCCAAATAATTGAGGGGAGTATTATAAGTATTCTTAAAGAAGAATTTATGGAGGAAGTATTCCAAGAATTATATGAAGAAAATAATTCTCGCTTTCAAAATTTTTTAGATGTTTTTACTATTAAAAATGATCAAAATATTAAATCTTCTCTTTTAAAGATATATGAAAAGTTAACTTTAATTTTAGATTTAGATAACTTTTTAGATACCTATATAGATACTTATTTAAATAAAGATAAGATAAATAATTATATTTTAGAATATACAAATATTTTAAAAAGTAAAATTGCGGAAATTGAACCTAATCTTCTTTTCATCGAAAATATAGAGCCTGATTATGCTAGCATTTTAGGAGAAACACTTCAAAGGTTACTGGCATCTACTTCTTATAATGAAATCAAAGAATCTTTAAATATTACTATCCCAAGAAGACCTAATAATAGTGAAGAGATAAAAGAATATAAAGATAATATTGATAATATTTTAAAAGATTTAAAAAAAGAATTACGTTTTCAAGATGAAGATGAAATTAGAGAAAGTTTAATTTTAACTAAAGAATATTTAGAAGTAATGATCGATATCTTTAAAAGATTTAATCTTAAATTAAATAATTATAAAAAGAGTCAGGATTTATATGAATTTAATGATATATCTTTAATGGCTATTAAGTTATTAAAAGATAACCAGATGATTAGAGAAGAAGTAAAGAATAGTTTTAAAGAAATATGTATTGATGAATACCAAGATACTAATGATTTACAAGAAGAATTCATAAGTCTTATTCAAAATAATAATGTTTATATGGTGGGCGATATTAAACAATCTATCTATGGTTTTCGAAATGCCAACCCCCAAATATTTAAAGAAAAATATGATGAATATAAAGAGGGAATTAAGGGAATAAAAATTGATTTATTAGATAATTTTCGTTCTCGGGAAGAAGTAGTTATGGCTATTAATGAAATATTTTCCCTTATTATGGATTCCACTATTGGGGGAGCCGACTATAAAAAAGAGCATTTAATGCGCTTTGGTAATAAAGTTTATACTGAGAATAAAGAGGAAGATAATAATTTAACTATTTTAAACTATCCTAAGAGTACAGAATATAAAAATAATGAAATTGAAGCTTTTATTATTGGCAGAGATATTTTAAATAAAATAAATAATCACTTTAAGGTAGTAGATAAAAAGACTAATACTTTAAGAGATGCTTGTTATGATGATTTTTGTATTATTATGGACCGCGGAACGGATTTTTCGCTTTATAAAAAAATCTTTGAATATTTAAATATTCCGCTTTCTATTTATGAAGATAAAGTTTTAACTAAAGAAGTTGATGTTAAATTAATTAATAATTTAATTGGTTTAATTATTAAAATAAGGGAAGACAATTTTGATACCGATTTTAAATATTATTTTATGAGTGTCGGAAGAAGTTATTTATTTTCTTATTCTGATACTTACTTATTTGAAATTATGAAGAATGAAAATTTTAAAGAAACTACTTTATATAAGAAAGCCGATGAGGTTTCTTTAAAGATTTCTTCTTTAACTAGTTATGATGTTTTAAAATTAATAATTAATGATTTTCACTTTTATGAAAATATGATTAAAGTAGGAGAGGTTAAAGAAAGAATAATTAGATTAGATAATTTACTTAATATGGCAAAAAATTTAAGTAATATGGGTTATACTTTAAAAATGTTTCAAGAATTTATTTCTAAAACTATCAAGAGTAAAAATGAAATAAAATATCCCGAACCTAAAGAAGATGGCTGTAGTGTCAAAATTATGAATATTCATAAGTCTAAAGGATTAGAATTTAGTCTTTGCTATTTTAGTGGTTTTTACAAAGAATTTAATTTAGAAGAAATCAAAGATAAATTTACGTTTGATAAATCTTATGGTTTCATTGTGCCTTTCTTTAAAGAAGGAGTAGATGATACGATTTTATTTAGTCTTCTGAAAAATAAATATTTATTAGAAAGCATTTCGGAAAAAATAAGACTTTTATATGTGGCTTTAACTAGAGCGAAAGAAAAAATAATGATTGTTTGTCCTTTAGAGGTAAAAGAAAAAGTAAGTGGTATAGTAGATGATGCTGTAAGAAGAAAATATAATTCTTTCTTAAGTATTATGAATTCCATTGCTAAAATGCTCGATGACTATATTGTGAATGTCGATTTAGCTAAATTAAATTTAAGTAAAAAATATCTATTTGAAAAAGAAATAGCCTTAAAAATTCCCCAAGATAAAAGGAAAATAACTTATGAAGAAATTATGATACCTAATAAGATAATTAGTAAAGAAAGAGCATCTAAAAAAGAGGTTGGTTTAAGGGAGTCACAAGATTTAAAGAAACTTTCTTATGGTAGAAGTATTCATAAAGTTTTAGAAATGACTGATTTTCTAAAAATAGATAAGAATAATTCTTATTATGATATGATTAATAGTTTAGTTAGAAAATTAAATATTACCAATGATACTAAAATATATAAAGAATATGAATTTATGTATAGGGAAAAAGATGTTAATTATCAAGGAATTATTGATTTGCTTTTAGAATATCCAGAAGAGATTAAAATTGTCGATTATAAATTAAAAAATATTACGGATGAATCATACCTTGAGCAACTTCAAATTTATTATAATTATGTAAGACTGATTTCCCCTAAAAAAATTACAGTTTATTTATATAGTATAATCAATAAAGAATTAGAAGAAATCACTTTAAAAGAAAAAGTTGGTGAGTGATATTTGACAAAAATTGGTAAATAAACTATAATCATAAAACAAAAGAGGGATACATATGAAAAAGAAGATAAATAAATACAATGGGATTAAATTAATCGTGGCAGCTTCAGCACTTACTATTCTAAGTACAATGACTGAAGCTATCGTTCATCCCAAAAGAGAATCGGAAAACCTAAGGGAAAAGAGCATTTATATTCCTGAGGGAGTTAATTTAGATGCTTATGATTATGCTTATCAAAACAATAAAAATGTGGTCAAATTAGGCGAAGATTATTATGAATGGGATCCTTTAAGAAACCATCAAATATCTGTTTTTAAAACTAACGATGGAACTTATAAATATATTCCTGAAGAAGGGGATGTTGTGGCTTTTAATATGAAGACTAGCTTACCGGAATCAGTATCTTTAGATGAACTTACGTTATTAACATTAGAAGAAAAATACGAAGTTTTATCAAGCTTGCCTGAAGGTGGCCAATTTGTTTATGAGCCAACAAGTGGAAGAATAGTTTATCAATATTATGATTCTAATGCTAATGAATTTGTTTTGTACGAAATAAAAGAAACATCAAAAGAAAATAAACTGCTCAACTGAACAGTTTATTTTTTGCCTAAAAGTTTTAATCCGACTTCATTTACAGGACCCGCTCCAATCGTAATAACTAAATCGTCTTTTTCTAAGTGTTCTTGTAAATAAGTAACGATTTTATCAAAAGTAGGAATATAAATAACATGGGAATTATCTTTTTTAATTAAATCAACTAAATCACTTTCATGAACATTGTAAATATTAGTTTCTCTGGCGGGATAGATAGGGGCAATAATCACATTATCAAAGTTTTTTAAAACCTCGGCAAATTCTTCTAGATGTTCTTTAGTTCTAGAAAAAGTATGGGATTGGAAGATAGCCCAATTTTGATGACATTTAATATTTTGGGCTGATTTTAAAGTTGAATTAATTTCAGTTGGATGGTGGGCATAATCATCATATACTAAGATATTGTCTTGGTAGGTTCCCAGTAATTCAAATCTTCTTTCCACCCCATGATAAGTATTTAAACCTTTAGTTATAGCTTCTTTATCTAGGTTGTGTAAAAGGCAGATAGCACTAGCGGCCAAGGCATTATAAACATTGTGCATTCCTAAAACATTTAAATGTAAGGATAGATATAGTTTATCTTTATAATAAATATCAAATAGCGGATGGCCCAATTCATCAAAAGTGATGTTTTCCGCCTTTAAATCACTTTTATTATGAATACCATAAGTAAGAGTATGAACATTAGAAGGGATATCGATACTCATCGTATTTTCATCATCACGATTTAAAACTAAATTTCCTTTTTCTGGTAAAAGATGCGCATATTTAGAAAAAGATGCTTTAATATTATCTAAATTATGAAAATAATCTAAATGGTCATCATCAATATTTAAAATAACTTCACTTGTTGGAAAGAAAGATAAGAAACTATCTTTATATTCACAAGCTTCCATAATAAAGTAGTCTTTATCGCCCACGTAATAATTGGCTTTTATCTTTGGCAAGATGGCTCCGATTTGAATAGTGGGGTTTTTCTCACTTTCCAAAAAGCAAGTAGCAATCATGCCGGTGGTTGTTGATTTTCCGTGGGTTCCCGAAATACAAATGACATGGTTATATTCTTTGGTTAAAAGGCCTAGGAAAACCCCTCGTTCATACATTTCTTTATGCATTTCTTTGGCCCTTACTAATTCGGGATCATTAGCGGAAATGGCGGCGGTATATACAACTATATCGGCTTCATTAACTAGATCAGGATTACTACCAATTGTCACTTTGATACCTTTTTCTTGAAGCATTAAAACATTTTCATTTTGGTTAGCATCAGAACCAGTAATAGTAGAACCATGAGAATAAAGAATCATGGCAATACCACTCATGGAAATACCGCCAATCCCTATAAAATGGATTTTTTTATCTTTAAACATACACATCTTCCTTTGTATAAATATATTATAATATTGTTTAAATTATCTGGCAATAAAGAAGAAGAAAAATATATTAAAAAAATAAAAAGTTTGCTTGACAAAATTTGCACTGTAAATCGAACAAAAAAATTTTTAAAAATGGTTTTTAAAATGAATGACGGTAGAATCTAATAAGAAATGTTTTTTTTATCGAAAATTTTCATTTTTTAAAATTGTTCGATTGACAATTTTAAAATTTTTTCTGAAAAAAACATTGCTAAAAGTTTAGAGTGATGAGTATAATAGTCTTATAAATGGGAGAGGTAAAAAATGATAAAGGACGCAGTAGAAAATGATTTGATTGTTGTTAAGAGAAGTGGCCAAAGAGTGCCTTTCAATGGGACAAAAATCGCTTTAGCCATTAAAAAAGGCTATGATAGTGTTTATCCTGAATACGACGAAAAAATTGTTAACAAAATTTATGAAAAAGTTTTAAAAACAATTGAAAAGGAATATACCGATAGAAAAACAATTGGTATTGAAGAAGTTCAAGACATAATTGAAAAAGAACTTCAAAAAACAGACGAAGCTGTCTATAGATCTTTCTCTGAATATAGGGAAAGAAGAGCGGCTTCCAGAGAAGTGTTTGCTGTTAAACAACAACACAAATTTGTTAAAGCTATTGAATCTTTAGGATTAAAAAGTTCGAAAGAAGAAAATTCCAAAAGAGAAAATGCCAATATTGATGGCGATGGACCAATGGGAACCATGCTTCATTTTGGCTCAACTGTTTCCAGAGAATTTGCGAAAGCTTATCTAATGGATGCGAAATATGCTAGAGCTCATGATGAAGGAGCCATTCATATTCACGATTTAGATTTCTGGGCTATGGGAACTACAACTTGTAACCAAATTGACTTAGATAAATTATTTAAAAATGGTTTTTCCACTGGACATGGTTTTTTAAGAACTCCAAACGATATTATGAGTTATACCGCTCTAGCGGCCATTTGTATTCAAGCCAATCAAAATGATCAACATGGTGGTCAAAGTATTCCAATGTTTGATTACTATATGGCGCCAGGAGTTAAGAAAACATTTAAAAAGCAATTAAAACAAATGCTTTATGATTATTTAGATTTAGAAGGTTTTCTTGGCGAAATTGATTTTGATAAAATAGCAGACGCTATAAGTAATCTTGACTCTATTGAAATAAATCCGCAAGAAATATTTAAAGATTATATAACTAGTGAAAGATTAGAAGAAATATTTACCAAAGCTTATGATAAAGCTCTAGCTAAAACTGATAGAATTACTTTCCAAGCCATGGAAGCATTTATTCATAATTTAAATACCATGCATTCAAGAGCCGGAGCTCAAGTACCATTTTCATCTGTTAACTTTGGTACAGATACATCTCCAGAAGGAAGAATGGTTATTAAAAATTTCTTACTAGCTACTGATGAAGGTTTAGGACATGGCGAAACACCAATCTTCCCAATATCAATATTCAAATTAAAAGAGGGTATTAGTTATAATAAAGAAGATCCTAACTATGATTTATTTAAATTAGCTTGTAAGGTATCAGCCAAAAGATTATTTCCGAACTTCTCCTTCTTAGATTCATCTTTTAATAAACCATATTTAAAAGGTAATGATCCAAAGACGGAAGTAGGGTATATGGGTTGCCGGACTAGAGTAATTGGTAACGTGGCTTATCCGGATAAAGAAGTCACACCCGGAAGAGGTAACTTATCATTTACCACCATTAATCTTCCGAGAATCGGAATAAAACATGGTATAGTTGATGGTACTAGAACTAAGGCGGACATGAAGGGGTTCTATGAAGAACTTGATGAGTTACTAGATTTATGTAAAAGTCAATTACTCCAAAGATTTGATGTTCAATGTAGTAAAAGTGTTAATAATTTTAAATTCTTATTAGGAGCTCACGTTTGGCTAGATTCTGAAAAATTAGAACCAGGTCAAAAAATAAGAAAAGTTTTAAAACATGGTACCTTATCAATTGGCTTTATTGGTTTGGCTGAATGTTTGAAAGCCTTAATTGGTGAACATCATGGCGAATCTGAAAAAGCCCAAAAGTTAGGTTTAGAAATTGTTAAACACATGCGGGATAAATGTGATGAATATAGTAAAGAAATGAAATTAAACTTTACTTGTCTTGCTACTCCAGCTGAAGGATTAAGTGGTCGTTTCGTAGGAATTGACCGTTCAATATATGGCAAAATTAAAGGCGTAACAGATAGAGAATATTATACTAACTCATTCCATGTTCCAGTTTATTATCATACAACTATTCAACATAAGTTAGAGGTGGAAGGAAAATATCATCGTCTAACTAATGCGGGTCATATTTCTTATATTGAAATAGATGGCGATACGGCTAATAATGTCGAAGCATTTGAAAAGATAATTCGAATTATGCATGATTGTGATATTGGGTATGGTGCTGTTAACCATCCAGTAGATCGTGATCCAGTTTGTGGTTATGTAGGGGTTATTGGTAATGTATGTCCTAAATGTGGACGCAAAAATTTTGAAGGTGTCCCATTAGAAACAATAACAAATCTTAATTGTGATTGCTAAAGTAAAAAAAGGAGGTAATATATTTATGGAAGCACAAGCAAAAAGAGTAAAAACTGTAGGGGAAGGCGTTGGATTCGAAAGAATCAGAAGAATAACAGGTTATTTAGTAGGAACAACAGAAAGATTTAACAATGCTAAGAAAGCCGAAGAACAAGACAGAGTAAAACATACTGGTCTTAATGTTCATGAATTAAAACAAGCGCAAGATTCTACTCCTGATGCTGCATAATTAATGACTATTAGATTAGCGGCACCACTTCAAAGTGATAGTGTCGTTGATGGCTTTGGTGTAAGGACAGTTATTTGGACTCAAGGTTGCTCGCATAACTGTCCTTTTTGTCAAAATCCCCAAACTCATGATTTTACAGGAGGAGCAGAATTTACGGTTCAAGAGATATGCGAAGAGTTAAAAAATCTCCAAAACCAAGATGGTATAACTTTAAGTGGAGGAGACCCTTTATATCAAATTGAACCCGTCTTAGAAATTGTTAAATTTGCGAAAAGTATTAATTTAAATGTTTGGTGTTATACAGGATTTACTTATGAACAAGTATTGGAAATGAGTAAAAAAAATCCTTTGTATCGAGAATTTTTAGATTATATTGATGTTTTAGTTGATGGACTATTTATTAATGATTTAAAAGATTTAAATTTATTATTTAGAGGTTCCAGTAATCAAAGATTAATTGATGTTCCTAAAACTTTAAAAGAAAATAAAATAGTTTTAATTCCCGAAAGTGATGGAATTATGGAAACTTTTAAAAAGAAAGAGAAGACTTATATTTAGGTCTTTTTTAATGTATAATTATTTTAGGTAATCTTGATATTAAAGTGCAGGTATGGTAAGATCGGCAGCAATTACTATGCGTGGAATGTGAATAGTAACGGGTCTGTGAACTGGAACAACAATTTGACCAATACGAATGCGGTTCGTCCAGCCTTCTATAACTTGAATGAAAGTATGGTTAAGGTTATACTTTAGGGAAGATAGAAGACAAAGATTATCTAGGATATATATCCAAAATAAAAACAGAGATGGTATTCTTTACGAAGAAGCCTATTAACTCTGTTATTTTTTTGTCGAAAATTGTCAAAAAAATAGAAGTTTTGACAACGTTTGTCGAAAGTGTTGCAATAAGAAAAAATATCGGTAAAATAGAGACCTCGAAAGCGAGGTGAACTATGAGCACAGTCGAGAAGAAATATTATACCTTGAAGTATGACCGAGTATTCAAATCAGTCATTGTGGATAATAATGACTATACGATTATGAATAATATCTTGTCTGATATATTAGAAAGAGAAGTTAAAGTAAAAAGATATTATAATACAGAATTAAAAAGTCAAAATAAAAAGACTAAAGAAAATAGATTAGATGTAGTCTTAGAAACAACTGACGGAACATTTATCAATTTAGAAATGAATAGTAATTATGATAAATCGATAAAGATTAGAAATTATATCTATTATTCAGGATTGTGTTCAGAATTATCACCAAAAGGAGAAAAGAAAGGGATAATAAAAGAAGTAATCCAGGTTAATTTAAACTTTAATGAAGGCAAAAATAAACCTTTAAAAGAAGAATACTATTTAAGAAATAGTAAGGGAGAAGAGTTAATAAAAAACTTTCATATAATAAATGTGAATATTGAAAGATATAAGGATACGTGGTATGATAAAAACATAAGAGGAGATAGAAGACATATCTATCTAACAATGCTTGGATCAAATAAAGAAGAGATAGAGAGACTATCTAAAAAAGATAAGAAAATAAAAGAGGTGAGGAATAAGATGATAAGATTTAATGAAGACGGAACAATAACTAATGTATTAACACCAGAAGAAGATGAAGCATTTGTCAGAGCTTTAAGAGAGCAAGAAGCATTTGATAATGGGCATGAGATAGGTGCTAAAGAAACTGCTAGAAAAAATGCCATTTCAATGTTGAAAGACAAAGTTCCTTTAAAAAAAGTGGCTCAATATACCAAATTAAGTATCAAAGAGTTAAAAAAATTAGTAGTTAAATAAAAAGAAAGAATCAGGGGGTAAGAGATATAATGATAAGATTTAATGAAGACGGAACAATAACTAATGTATTAACACCAGAAGAAGATGAAGCATTTGTTAGAGCCTTAAGGGATGAAGAGGCGTATAATAATGGAGCCAAAGAAAATGCTAGAAAAAATGCTATTTCTATGATAAAGAAAAATTATCCATTAAAAGATATTGCAGAAATAACTAAATTAAGTATCAAAGATTTAAAGAAATTAGTAGTTAAATAAAAAAGAAAGAAAAGATCTTTTTTAATCACCAAAAAATGTTTTTGGCATATAATATCAATGGCAATAATAGCCTTAAAAATAAGGAAAAATGACCAATTTTTAAAATAATGTCTAATCTAGTTAAAATCTTGTCTATTTGACATTAATTTACTTGAATATAGAGGTATGTTATGATACAATATTTTTGCTTTAAAAAAATACAAGCAAGATATTGTATTTTTTCAAAGAAAAGAGGGGGAATTTTAAATGTTAAAGAAAATTTCTAAATATATAATAATTTCATTTTTACTATTCTTAATACCATTATTGGTTTTTGCCGAAAATGGTCTTATTTTAAGTGTGAGTGATGATGACTTAGAAGTAGGAGAAGAAGTAGAAGTAACAGCCATTTTACCTGATGATTTAAAGTTATATGCTTTTATTGCTTCATTAAAATATGATGAAAATGTTTTTGAACGCCTTAATAGTGAAGACTTTGCTAGTGATTCTTCTACTTATATGAGTTTTAATGAAAACACTAATAAATTTGGCCTTATTAATAAAAAAGGAAAAGTTAATGGGAATCTATTTACAATAACTTTAAAAGTTAAAGATGATGCTAAAGCCGGTAATACTAATATTGCTTTAACCAATATTTCAGCCAGTGATGGTAAAAATACCATTCCTTATGATAGTGTTACAACTTCTCTAACAATTACTAGAGATGCTTTACATGATGAAGTTATTACGAATAATGAAGAAAATACAATTACGGAAAATAAAGAAGAGGTTATTAAAGTTTTTAGTAATAGACCAATAATTTATACTTTAAGCCTTTTATTGATGGCCTTTTTAGGAATAATTATTTATCTTTTGATTAAGCACCGTGACAAGAAATTTATGATTGTTATTCTTGCGATTGGCGAGTTAATCATTCTAGGTATTCTAGGGGTTTTAATTAATTTGAATGTTAGCAAAAAAGATGTTAATAATGATGGCATTAAAGATTATAATGATGCGAAAGAAATAATTGATTATCTAATCAGTATTGAAAGTGAAGAAGAAGATAATAAAACTAATAGTAAGAATTCAAAACCGAGAAAACAAGAAAATAATTCCGAAAATGTTTTAGAAGAAGAAAATAATAATAATGATATTGATAATAATGATGATGATAATAATAGCAATTCTAACGAAGAACCTAATCTTCCTGATTTAGATACAAATAATGATGGTAAGGTGGATGTTAATGATGCCGGTCATGTAGCTGAAGAAGTTAAAACGACTGTTAAAGTAACCGATGCTACTAAGGAAGAAGATTATTATATTCATAAAGGTGATGTTGTTCTTAGCTTTAAAGCGGATATTACGCCTTCTGATGTTAAACTTTACAAAGTGATGATTGATGGCGAATATTATGATGTGACTTTTGATGGTGATGTTTATTCTGCCACAATTGTATCACCAACGGAACCAGGTGTTCATAAATTTAAAATGACTAAAGTATTTACGGATAATGATAAAGAAATTGGAGTCGATTTAACTTTTGAAAGAGAAGTTTTAAAAGACGTTCCTACGGTTTCTAATTTTAGTTATGATAGTGAATCTAAAAGTTTAAAATTTGAGCTATTAGATGAAGATAAAGTTTTTGAAGAAGGCTATGCTCTTATCTATAATAATAAAGATGAGGAAATAAAAAAAGTAAATGTTTTAGTGGGCCAAAATGAAATCAAAGATTTAGAATTAGAAGAAAAGAAAGAATATAGCATTGTCGTTAAAGCTACTTATGACTTAGATAGTGATAAAGAAAATGAAAAAAATAATTATACGGAAGAGATTATTTTCGATCATGGTTTTATGTTACTTCATGATTATAACTTTACTTTAACTAATGCTTCTATTACAGATTTACTAACACCAGGAGAATACCCAATAGTGTCTTTTACAAGCAACAATAGAGTTAAGGCTAATGTCGAAACAGCTATGATTAAAGTTAATGACAAAGATGCTCATGAATATGTAATTACTAAAAAAGATGGTGATAATTATGAGATTGAACTTACTAATGCCGATATTTCTTTTGGTAAACATACAGTATCTTTAGAAAGTGTAGAATTAAGCACTTTAAAATCTTTTAAAAATACGGAAGATTATCAAGTTAATACCTTAATTTACAATGTTTTAAAAAGAGCGCCCAAAGCAGAAAATATTAAAATAACTAATGATAGTGGAAATAAAAAAGTTAATGTTTCTTTTAAATTAACTGATGAAGATGAAACTTTTAATGGTCTAACCATTGTTTTAGTTGATTCTACAGGAAAAATAATTGATCAAAGAAAACTAACTGATGAAGAAATAAAGGATCATGAAAGTCATAATAGTGGGTTAGAACTTTCTTATAAAAATGGTACTGATGGTTATTACAAAGTACGTTTCCTTGCTGATTATACTTTAGGAGATAAGTATAAATATACTAATCATAATATTGGCGAAGAAGTCATAACTACTAATAGTCCAGAAGATTTATATGTTCAAAGTTTTGAACTTCCTAAAAATATTTATCTTTCTAAAGGTCAAAAAGGATATCAAATAGTTTTAAATGTTTTTGTTGGCAAAAATATTAAACAATATAATATTGATAAATATGGTACAGGTAATACTTACCAAGAAATTTCTTCAGTTACTATTAATAATGTCAATTACATTACTAATAGTTCTGGTGGGGCTTCTAATAATGAACCAGAAGATGGCGTTTTCAAAACTTATGTCACTATTGCTGCTCCCCAAGAATCAGGAGTAGTAGATTTAAATATTAGTCGGGTGCAATTTAGAAAGTCTAGTTACTATGTTAAAATTAATGATTTCTTTACTTTACCAGAACCAAAGACTATTCAAGTTGAAGTTTTAAAAGATACTCCTCATATTGAAAATTTAAAAGTAGCGGAAGAAGATTATGAAAATGGTAAAGTAACTTTTGAATTTGATGTCGTTTTAGATCCAAAGGCTACTTTAAATGATGAAAGTTTTATTGAAGGAACTGTTTCTTTAGATGGCGAAGAGCAAAAAATAAAAAGAGGCCATAACAAAATAACTTTTGCAGGTGTTACGGAAGAAAAAGATTTAGATTTAGTCTTTAAAGCTAGTTATGACTTAGATACTGATAGTAAAATATCTTCTTTAGAAGAAGACGTTGATTTAAATGAATATAAAAATGTGGAAATTCATAAAGTAACCTATGGCTTATATAAAGAAAATAAATATGCTGATGTTAGTATTAAAGCCACTCCTAGTAAAAAAACTTATGAAAAAGAGGAAGTTATTAAAATTTCTTTGGAAACTTTAGGATTGGAAGATACTTTAAGTAATAGAGTTCAAAAAGTCAAAGTTAATAAAGAAGAATATTCGGTAACTAAAATAGATAATCAATATGTTTTAGCAATTCCTGGTTTTGTCAATGCTGGGCTTAAGTCTTTTATAATAACGGATCTTATTTTAACTAATGGTAAAACTATTACTTTAAATGAACCAATAAATATTAGTGTTGAAGTTTTAAAAGACGCTGTTAGCATTAGTGATTATCATTATGATTTAACGGATGATGCCATTAAAGTCTTTATTCATTTAAAAGATAATGATAAATCAGTTATTGATAAACCAATGATTACGATTACTGATGATAAAGGCAATACTTTATATAATAAGGAATATGATAAAGAAAATGAAGAGATAACTATTTCTAAACAAGATGAAGTATTAAGATATTATGTATTTGTTAAAACTGATTATAGAAGAAGTCAAAATGTGGAAGATTATCATCGTAATTATGAACTTTTAAGTGAAGTAATTTCTTTAGATGAAAATAATATTGATTTAAAAAATATTATGGATGTTCATCTATATTACAATACTCTAGAAAATGAAGAAGAAGTAGTTATTAGAAAAGATACTATTGATGTTGAACATTTAAAAGAAAATAAAAAAGATTACTTTATTGAAGTTAATATGGAAAATATGCCATCAATTAGAGCTAGAGTTAAAGATATTAAAGTAGTTAATAATCATTTATATATTATTCCAGATTCAGAATATTTCCAAAAAGAAACTGGCGTATTAGAAATTGATTTAGGAGTAGTTGACGATGGCATAGTTATTAATGAAACTGATCCTGAGTTAGCCTTTGCATCTTTAATGACTAAATTAAGAAATAATGAAAATGTTACTCTTAGTCATGATTATGACTTTAAAAATATTTTAGATGATGGTAATACTTATGTTGATAATTATACTGGCGTTCTAGATGGTAATGGTCATAAAATAAAGAATTTAAATAAACCATTATTTAATACAATCAATAATGGAACTGTTCAAAATTTAGTTTTAGAAAATACTATTTTAGGAAAAGATGATCATGGCTCTTTAGCTAATACGGTAACTTCAGCCACTATTACGAATGTTATGACTTATGGCGTTAGTAAACTTTCGAATTCGGAACATCAAAATGGTGGTTTAATCGGAACAGTTCAAAATAAAAGTGTTATTGAAGGATGTAAAGCCGTTAATGTGACGATTAATGTTGGTGATAGACAACAAAATGGAGCTTTGATTGGAAGGCTAGATAATTCGACAGTTAATAACTCTTATGCTGATGGAACAGTTAATGGTTCTTGGAATTTTAATGCGGTATTCGTTGGCAATGCCGTAAGTAATAGTGTTATTACGAATAGTATTGCCGTGGGCTCAGTAAGTGGTGACCATTCTTGTGATTTCGCTTGTACTTATGCCAGTAGTGCTAGTTATAAAAATAATCTTATTTTAGGTACCGGGGGAACTAAAGATGTCTTTATCGATAATAAAAACAATGAAAATAATTATTATGTAACTGATAAAGAAGTAACCCAAACGGGTGTAAATGTTATTACGAAAGAAGATATCAATGATAATTTATTTAAAGAAAAACTCCAATTTGATGGTTCAGTATGGCGAATTAGAAATACATCATATTATAATTTGCCAACTTTACAACTAGAAAAGATAAGTGATTTTGAAGAAAATGAACCAGAAAAAATTACTTTATATAATAATTTAGCCAAACTTATGCCTTATTATGATAATAATAAGATAAAGAGTGAAGCTTCTAAAATAGCGGAAGATAGCAATTTATATAAGAAAGAATTAATGCATATTGTTCCCCTTACCGATAATGGTTCTTTAGTTACCTATTTAACCAAAGATAATTTTAAAAAGATAAGTAAATTAAAATTAGTTTATAAAGATGGAACTAAAGAAGAGTATAAAGTAGTTTTTGATAAAACTTACGAGATGGTAGCAAGTTACCGAATTAAAGGTTTAGATATCGATTATAATTATAAAAATTATCTTATTGATACCAATAGTCAATTAGTTATTAATTTAACAAATTATTTAAATAGTTTAGATTATACGAATAATTTAGATATTTTAACTAGTACTGATGATAGTAGGATTTATCGAGATTTCTATAATGAGGTTACGAAATATGAATTAAAAGAATTTGTTTTAAAATATTTAGCTAATAGTAATTATACAAATACTTTAAATGATGAAGGGATTAATAACTTTATTGAAAAAGAAATTAAGAAAGATCAAAAATTAGAAAAAGTATTATATATGTATAATTATTTAAGAAGATTCTATGATGTGTCTATTGATGGCATGAAATTATATGATTTTGTCTTATTCAATATGGAAGGTTTTGATAAAATATTAACACCTTTAGAAATTTCTGAATTATACCTATCCAATAGTGGTAATTTTAATACCGCTGATACTAATGGTTCTTATATTAGAATATTTAAAAGCTATACAAAATTAAATAATATGGCTAAATTCTTAGAATATATGGTAACGGAATTTGGCGATGGCGATTTAAATAAATGGGTTAATGATGAATTTAATAATATTTTATTCGAAATACCTATTAAAGGTCATGAAACTGATATTCAATATACTTTATGGGATCACTTTAGTAATCCGGATAAAGGTAAAAATGATACTAGTTATACTGTATATAATTATATTTTACCTATCTTAACTTTACCGGAAAATTCCACTTATATTATTTCCAGTCCTGTTCAATTTGTTATTGGCTCCATTAGAGGTTATATTGAAGATCCAACTAATCCTAGTGATATGGCTTTCTTTGACCGAAAGATAAATAGTTATGCCGAAAGAATTAAAACTTATTTTGCCACTGCATATGGTATTTTGGAAGATGAAACTTTATTTAATAATATTCATACTTATCATCTTGATAAGCGATATACCAAAAATGAATATGGAGTAACGGTTTATAATCAACCTTATGTAACGGAAGAACCATTCCATAAGAACTTTAATGAAGTAGTAGGTAGGTGGGCTCATAGTGATGGTAATGCCGCGGTGGCTTATGGAGATAGAATTGAATGGTCTGCTGAAGGATTTATGGATGGTAACTTAATTCCGGAAGATGGCGAATTATATGAATATACTTTCCATACCTTCACCCATGAAACAGCTCATAATATCGATGCGAGATTATTCTTAAAGGATAATGGAAGGCGATTTGATGCTGGTGGTGAAGATTATGCCGATAGTAATCTAATGCAATCCTTTGGCGTTGGCGATTTTGTTATGAACCTTTCAAGACATTTTGAGCCTGGTACTAAAATTGGTTCAAACTTAGATCCATCCAGAATTGATACCCCAGCCGAAATTCAAGATTATTATGAAAAGCTATTTAACGTTATTTATATAATGGATTATTTAGAAGGTAAAGCTTTCTTACAATTAGATTCTACTCATAAATCTTATGTCGGTATGAAAGTATCTTATCCAAATGAAGATAATCCCGAAAACGTTGGGGAAAAAGAATACTTACAAAGACAATGGATTAGATATTCTGAATTAAAACCAGAAGATTATGAAGAAATGACTCTTAATGATATTGCCGATTTATATGATAATCATTTAACAATTTATCCCGGTATTTATCAATTATCCTCAAGAGGAACCAATTCTTATGGTGGTCAAAATATCTTTAATGTTCACTGGTATCAACCCCATAATGATAAGGGTAGGCCAGACTCTTATAGTATTAAATGGTTTGCTTATGAAATGCTTGGTTATGCCGGCTATGACGGCGGTTATATCAAGTACTATAGTAATATTGATAGTATTAATACCGATTATCATAAAAACTATAAAACGGATTTAATGGCTCTCCAAGCTATAACTGGTAAAGAGTCATTTAGAGATTATAAATTAGATAGATTTGCAGAAATAGAAAAGAAATTACCATATTTAGTTAATGAAATTGATGTTCAAAAATATGTCCAAAAATTATATGAATCATTATATATGGACGGAGAACAAGCTGATGCTAATATGAAAGAAAAACTAAGAAAAAGTCCAGGATGCTTTAGTGATTATTGGTGTACAAGAAGAGCATCTGAATTAAGAAGTTTCCCATATACCCAAAAAGTAAGAGAAGAAATATTCTATACCTTAAAAGATTTAACTAATGACTTTACAACTAATTTCTTTGAAACATCTATTGTTCAAAATATTGGTGATTTAACTGTTAATAAAGATTTTGATCAAAATAATTATCCTAATTTTTATCCAGTTCCATAACAAAAGTCCTAGATTTTCTAGGGCTTTTAAAATTAAAAAATTTTTGATTAAAAAGAGTTTACAATTTCAGAGAAGCATTTTACACATAAATTTACACATTTATTTACTATTTTAGTTTGATTTATTTATGACTAGAAGGACTAAAAAAACCAATTATTTAAAATATAAAAAGCATTTAATTGCTTTTTTTTCATAATTAAGTATATAATTAACTTGAAGGAAGGTTTTTTTATGATTGAAAATAAAAAAATATTAGTTTTAGGATTGTCTAAAAGTGGTTTGGCGGTTTCCAAATTATTGGCCGCTAAAAATGAAGTAATTGCCACTGATCAAAAAGAACAATCTTTAGATACTTTAAAAGAATTAGAAAAATTAAATGTTAAATTTAGACAAAGTGCTACAGGAGAAGAAATATTAGATGATAGTTTCGCTGTTTTAGTTAAAAATCCCGGTATTGAACCTCATCATCCTTGTGTTCAAAAAGCCCTTAGTTTAAATATTCCGATCGTAAATGAAATGGAAGTAGCTTATCATTATCTTCCTAAAAGTGTCAAAATAATTGGCATTACGGGTTCCAATGGGAAAACAACAACTACCACAATGCTATATGATTTACTAACCCTCCATCATGTTCCCGCTATTTTAGGAGGAAATATTGGTTATCCTTTATGTGACGTTTTAGATCAAGTTAAAGAAAATAGTGTTTTGGTTTTAGAAATATCTGATCATCAATTATATAATTTAACAGATTTTAAAACCGATTATAGCGTGTTAACTAACCTTTGTCCAACTCATTTAGATTTTCATGGTAGTTATGAAAACTATATAAATGTTAAAAAGAAAATCTTTAATCATCATACTAATAGGGATAAAGCTTATTTAAATAAACAAAATGCTGATAGCCTAAAAATAACTGAAGATATTAAGTCAACTAAGTATTATTTTAATGATGATAAAAATTATTATAATGATGAGGGTATTTTTATTGAAGGCGGGTTAGTTATTAAATTAGATGATATTAAGATTAAAGGTAGTCATAATTATGAAAATATTTTAGCAGCTCTTTTAGTTTTAAAAGAATTTGCTTGGGATTTAAATATTATTCAAAATTATTTAAAAAGTTTTAATGGAGTAGAACATCGTTTGGAAGTTGTCGATAGTAAAAGTGGCATTCAGTTTTTTAATGATTCCAAAGCTACTAATCCAACCTCTACTTTAATTGCTCTAAAAACGATGAAAGGCAAGGTTAATTTAATTTTAGGAGGCAAAGAAAGAAGCCAAGATTTTAATGAACTTAATTCAGAGATTAAAAAAGTGGTAAGAATATATGCCATGGGTGAAGTAGAAGAAAGAGTAAAGACTTATGCTGAAGAGCAAAATATTCCTTGTAAAGTTTGTGAAACTTTGGAAAAAGCCATGCTAGAAATTCAAAAAGATGCATCTAAAGGCGAAGTAGTTTTGCTGTCTCCTGCCAGTGCTTCTTGGGATCAATATGATAAATTTGAAACTAGAGGTGAGGAATTTAAAAAATTAGTTGAAAAATTATTTAATTAAAGCTATAATTGTTATAGTAGTAAAAGGGGTTCGATGAAATGAACGATAATAATAATTTAAATGGAACTGTTTTAGGTAGTGTTGATCCAAATGCTACCTCAATGCCTAATCCTCAACCGGCAAATAATTTAAACGACTTAGGACCAGGAGTAGAGACTTTAAATCAACCAGTTACCCCACCAGCACCAAATCCAGTGCCTCCGGTAGGTCCCGAAGTGTCTCCGGTACCAATTAATCCGGAACCATTAGAATCACCGGCACCAATGCCAAGTGATCCTGTAGGAGTACCAAATCCAACTAATGTTCCGCCAGTTGCTCCGGTAATGCCAGAAAGTACGCCTGTTATGGCAGAACCACTTCCCGTAACTCCGGAACCAGCATATACTAATCCAAGTACGATTGGTAATCCTAGTGGAGCAATGCCCGGATTTGAAAGTTCAAATAATATTGGGACAACGCCGCCAATATCTTTTGAACCAGAAAAGAAACCAGAAAAGAAAACTAATAAAATAGTGTTTATTATCATAATTTTAGTGGTTTTAGCTGGTGTTGGTTTTGGAACGTTCTATGTTTTAAAATATACAGATTTATTGAATAATAAAGTAGCTAAAATATCTATTGTACCTAAAAATTTAGAAATAAATTTAGGCGATACATTATCTCGTAATAATAACGATTATGCTGTTGTTACAGGAACGGATATTTCTAGTTGTGGAGTAGACACTAGTAATGTTGATCCTTCTAAAGTTGGCGAGTATACTTATACAATTACTTGTGGAGAAACTCATCGTCAAGGAACTATAACTGTTGTTGATAATACAGTTTTAGAAGTTGCTTTAAAAACAGTTTATAAAAATTTAAATGAAACTCTTGATCCCAAAGAGTTTGCAACAAGCAATGATTCAACACTAACTTATGAATTTGTTGATGAAGATGCTGTTAAAACATTACTAAGTAGTGAACCGGGAACACAAACCGTTAAAATTAGAGTTACAAACGCAAATGGTAAAAGTGTCGAAGTAGATGGAACTTTAATTATTCTAGAGCATGCTGTAAAGGGATATATAACTTGTAGTTCTAAAGAAGAACAATTAACAGATAATAAAGCCACGATGGTAGTAGCAGAAAGATTTGGTATTGCTGATATAACTGGAGCAAATAGTAATGATTTCGCTAATATTATCTATGAAGAACACATCTTTAAATTTACAGATAATGAAGAATATAATAAATTATTAGAAGATTATCAAGATAATAATTCAATAACAATTAACAATATTACTTCTAATGATATTAAATTTGATGATGCTACTCATACAATTACATTTACAGATGCTAAAGATAATGAAGCAGCTGAAACTGAATTTGGTAAAGAAAATATTGCTAAATATAGCACTATTAAAAGTTACTTTGAAACATCTATGAATTATACTTGTGCTTATAGAAAAGCAGAAACAACTACAACAAATACTAATACTTCAAGTACTAATCAAGATAGTTCAAATAATACTCAAAACTGATAGCAATATCAGTTTTTTAGTGGTATAAATTAAAAATAAAAAGAGAAGTTTTGTTGAACTTCTCCTTATATTTAAGCGGCTGCTGGGCCAGTATCTCCCGTTGGACCAGTTGGACCTGTAGGACCAGTAGGACCAGTTGGCCCAGTCTCTCCAACATCTCCGGTAGGGCCAGCAGGACCTTGAATACCTTGCTCTCCAGTAGCCCCAGTATCACCTGTTGGGCCTGTTTCACCAGTAGGTCCGGTAGCACCTGTTGGACCAGTAGGACCAGTAGGACCAGTCTCTCCAATTAAGCCTTGGATACCTTGTTCACCAGCATCACCAGTAGGCCCGGTAGCACCTGTTGGACCTGTAGGACCAGTAGGACCAGTTTCTCCAACTAGACCTTGGATACCTTGTAGACCAGTCGCACCTGTGGCACCGGTTGCTCCAGTAGGGCCTGTAACTCCCGGAATTCCTTGAACACCTTGAAGGCCTTGAACTCCTTGAGGACCAGTAGCACCCGTTGGTCCTGTTGGACCTGTAGCACCTTGAGGAATAGTTAAATTTAAAATAAAATTAGGTGAAGTCCCAGTTATACTAGCTGAAGCTTGAGAACCAGGAGCGCCAGTTGTGACAGTACCAATAGTAAAAGTAGCGTTAATTGGGGTACCATTATTATTGCCACCACAACAGCAGCCTGTAGGCACATAATTTTTATTAAAATTATCTATTATACATCTTGCTCTTTGGATGTTATTGTTATTATTCATCTTTACCTCCCCATTATAAAATATGAAAAGTTAAAGCCGCCTGTAAAGTGCAAAAACCTATAATTATTTTAAATTAAGTTTTTCATAACATTTTTTAAAAGATTCTAGAAAATAATCTATCTCTTCTTCTGTAGTTAAATGGGATAAACTTATTCTAATACTTGATTTGGCTCTTTCTAAATCATTAGTTAACTTATAAACACTTTCACTATAAGAGTTAATATCGCTACAAGCTGATTTAGTGGATACATAAATATCATATTCTTCTAAAGCATTCATAAAGCTTTCCGCTTTAACTCCTTTAATACTAATATTTAAAATATGGGGAATAGAGTAATCATTACTATTTAGATAAACATTATCATATTTTTGTAAGTTTTCTTTTATTTTTTGATTTAGTTTTAAAACATATTCATAATGACTATCAATATTTTCTAAAGATAGTCTTAAAGCTTTGGCTAAAGATGCAATTAAAGGATGAGCTGGAGTACCACTTCTAAATAAAGTGGTGGATTTTCCCCCATGGATAAGAGGGGTTAGTTCAATGTTATTCTTTTTAATTAAAGCCGCAATGCCTTTTAAACCATAAATTTTATGAGCGGAAAAAGAAGCTAAGTCGACATTATCTAAATTGATATTAACTTTTCCAATACTTTGGGTTAAATCAACATGAAAAAAGCATTTCGGATAATTGTTTAGAATTTCGCCAATTTCTTCAATAGGTTCTTTTAAACCTATTTCACTACTAATGGCATTAATTGTAACTAAAATAGTATCCTCCCGAATTAATTTTTTTAAATCTTCTAAATCTATTAAGCCATTTTCTAAAGTTTTAACATAAGATATTTCATAACCTAAAGTTTTTAAATATTCTAAAACTTCTTTAACTGAGGAATGTTCATAGTAAGACGTGATAATATGCTTGCCACGATTGGCATATTTAAAAGCAATGCCTTTAATTGCCAAATTATTAGATTCAGATGCGGAACTTGTATAGATAATTTCTTTATCTATTAGATTTAATAAATTAGATATTTGCTTGCTTGCTTGGCTAATTAAATTATTGGCTTTGATTCCTAATTTATGAGTAGAATTAGCATTGCCAATAATTTCTAGAGAAGCTTTATTAAATGAATCTAAAACTTCTTTATTAACTGGAGTTGTCGCACTATAATCAAGATAAACCATAAACATACCTCTTTCTTTCGTTAAAGATTATACCATAATTTGAAGAGTTTAGTTTATTTAATTAACCAAATTTAGAAAATAATCATAAAATATGCTAGGTGGTATTTTGAAAAACTATAAAGTATGTGTTTATGCGATTACCAAAAATGAAGAAAAATTTGTGAAAAGATGGGTTGATTCGATGAAGGAAGCTGATAAAATAATTGTCCTAGATACAGGATCAACCGATAATACAGTAAGTTTATTAAAAGAATTAGGAGTAGAAGTACATGAGCAAATTTTTAATCCTTGGCGTTTTGATGAGGCCCGCAATGCCTCTTTAGCTTTAGTGCCTCCTGATTATGATATTTGCGTTTGTACTGATTTAGATGAAGTTTTTGAAAGAGGCTGGAAAGAAAAAGTAATCGCGGCTTGGAATGATGATGTTACGAGACTAAGATATAATTATAATTGGTCCTTTGATGAATATGGAAAACCAGCCACAAGTTTTTTAATCAATAAAATTCATAAAAATGGTTATTATAAATGGACTCATCCAGTTCATGAAGTATTAACACCTTTAAAGGAAGAGAATGAAGTAATGGCTAAAGGCATAGTGGTCAATCATTATCCTGATCAAACAAAATCACGAGGAAGTTACTTGCCTCTTTTAGAACTTAGTGTAAAAGAAGATCCTTTGGATGATCGGAATATGCATTATTTAGGAAGAGAGTATATGTATTATCATAGATGGGATGATGCAATTAAGACTTTAAAGAAGCATTTAACTTTAGAAAAAGCCACTTGGAAAGATGAAAGAGCAGCTTCAATGCGCTTTATTGCGAGAAGTTATAAGGCTAAGATGGAGATAGAAGAAGCCAAAGAGTGGTATAAAAAAGCGATTAAAGAGGCTCCTTATTTAAGAGAGGGTTATATTGAACTTGCTTATATTTATTATGAAAATAAGGATTATTTAAAAGCTTATGATTATTTAAGAAAAGCCTTAGAGATTAAAAATAAGAGTGATTCTTATATTAATGAAGAATTTGCGTGGAATAGTTTTGTTTATGATTTAGTTAGTATTTGTTCTTTTAATTTAGGCTATTATGAAGAAAGTGTGGAATATGTAAAAAAAGCTTTAGAAAAAGATTCAAATAATTTAAGACTGCAACTTAATTTAGAATATATGGAAAAATTTATAAACTAAAAATCTTTTAAAACGCAATGTTTAATGTCCGCATATTTTTGTTGACAATAGATTATCGAAATAATAAAATTGTAATTAGAAAAGGACCGGTCGTGGCACATGTAGAGTATTTTTATACTCTGGGCTGCGGTTGGCCCTTTTTTATTTTTTTGATATAAACTTTAATATCTTTATAACCTTTAAAACATATTGTTTAATGTCCGCATAATTTTGTTGACATTAAATTATCGAAATAATAAAATTGTAATTAGAAAAGGACCTATCGTGGCACATGTAGAGTATATTTTATACTCTGGGCTGCGGTCGGTCCTTTTTTATTTTCTTTTAAATGCTTTTATTAATTTGTTTCTATCTATTAGTATTATTTGCTTTATCCATTTTCTTTTGGGATTTTCAAATAAATTTAAAATTTGCTTTATATAAAATGATGGTATTCTCAAATTATTATTTACTATAATAAAGTTATTAGACTGACCTTTATAATTTTTTAATTTATTATCAATATTATTTTTTCCATTACCTTTTATTTCCTTTAAATCCCATTTTTCATTAGTATCTTTTACCATGTAATCAGAAGTTTGAATATTTTCTGGTTCATTTACTTTGGGAAGCATGTAAATATCTTTTCCAAGTAATTGGGCTAAAAATATTCCTACTTCTTTTTCTTTAGGAGTATAATCTAAAACTACTTTTTTACCATCAACATAGTATTTTTTACCATGATGCTCATAATATTTAGCATCATATACTTTACCTTTAGCTAATTTTAAATTTTTGGAATATAGATCTGTAATATCTTCATAATTTTTTTCTTTAACTTTTATCATAATAGTGTCTTTAAAAACTTTACTAGTTTTACTCCCTTCACTATTATTATTCGTCACATATGCTTTGATTTCCTTTTTTTTAAAGAAAGTTTTTTATAAAAATTAAAACTTTTTTGCCAATTCTTATATAATTGGTAAAAAATTTGGTAATTTCTGATGATAGCAAAATAAAACAGATTAGTTAATCTGTAAGGAGAACAGCATGAATAACTAATCTGTTTTTACCATTATTGGAACAAGTTGATAAAGTAAGAATTTTATCCGTACTAGCTACAGGAGTATTAAAGTTATAAATACTACGATTAATAATTAGATTAAGAAATTCTTGGAATTTATCTTCGGAACTAAAATCCGCAATTAAGTAATCGTTAGTATTAGGAATAACATAAATAGAGAATATTTTCCATTTTAGTTTTTGATAAATTGTATCAAATTCAATAATTTGATTTTCTTCTTTTTTATACCAACTAGAATATTTTACTTTATATAAAGTTCCAAACATTACGCCACTGTAATACATGTTATGGCCAAAGATAATATTGTTTTGACTAAGGTTTTTGGCGTCAGCTCGATAATCCATAAAAATCCAACCACTATTATCTTTTTCCTTCTTAAAGTTCTTTTTTAAATAGAAATCATTATCTTCGGCTTGAACTACAGGATAATCAACATTCGTATTATTAACTTTGAGCCATCCCACGGTATCTTCATTTATTTCTAATAAGCTAGCGACATCATTATTGTATTTTACATCTCCATTGGAAGCTTTTCCAGGTTCTTCAGGAGATACAATACTAACATTAGGTTCATTTGGCGTTTGCTCATCAGTTTCAATTTCTTCTTCATTATTTTTTTCTTCTCCTTTAGCAAGGGTTTCTTGAATATCTTTTTTAATATCATCAACCTTTTGCATAGAGGCATAATTAGAATAGAAAACATAAAAGACAATGGAAGAAATTAAGAATAAGGAAATAAAAATACAGGTTTTAATCGTATTAATATGAATTTGATTCATTAAATTATCTTCTAAATATTCTTTACTATAATCTATTTTAAATAAAATTCCATTAGTCCGAGCATTTTTCTTATTTATTTTCTTTAAATAATCAATTAATTCTAAATCATGAATGTTATCAGAAATATGAATTTTAATATTTTTAAGTTTTAGAGAATAGAGAATATCTAAAATATTTTCAATATCATTTTTATTTAATTTATCAATATAAATATTTTTCAAATATTTATTAATATTAATGAAACCGATAAAGTCTTCTTCGTCTTCTTTAGATAGAGGAAGATGTAGGTAAATAGTGGTTTTATAATATAAAGAGGAAAAGTTTTCCATATTATTATCTTTCATAAAATTACTCATAAATAACATTTCGGAACGACTTTCCACAGTAATTTTTTCTTTATCGAGCATTTCTAAAAGAAATGTTGGTAAACTATATATAGAAATAAAATTAATTGTATTAGTTTTTATTATCGCATTACATATTTTATAAGTAAGATTGGATTCTTCTAAAAGATGTAAAATATGAAGATGAGAAATATTACTAGCAACTTTTAAAATCATCGGAGCAATTTTAAATTCTTTAATAACTAATGTATCAATTCCATAATCGTTAACTAACTCTTTAATAAAGTTATTAACAATTCTTACATTTTGCATAATATATTCGTCACTAAAAACTAATTCATTTTCGCTAATGACATTAGTATTGATTAAACTTTTTTGTTCTTGCTTTAACCGCTTTTTTTCTTGAACAATGAGTTTGTTAGCTTTTATTTGAAAAAGAACTTTTATCATTATTAAATACTCCTTACTATTATAATAACACAATTTGACACAATTTAATAAAAAAATTGGGAAAAAATGTAGATTTTTGCATTTTTATGATATAACCCGAGTTTGACAGATAACTTATAAATGAAATATCATTTTAACCAGTATTCATAAGGCTTTTT
>CANQXW010000011.1 GCA_947627925.1 uncultured Bacilli bacterium
TTACGTAAATTATTAATTTCATCATCAGTTAAATCTTTAATTTTCTTTTCTGGATCGACTTTTGCATCTTTACAAATAGTTTTTGCAAGTGGACGACCAATACCATATATAGCGGTAAGTCCAATGCAAGTATGTTTTTCGTTTGGTAAATCGATATTTTTAATTCTTGCCATCTAAATCCTCCTAACCTTGTACTTGTTTATGTTTAGGGTTATCACAAATAACCATAACTTTTCCATTTCTTCTAATAATTTTACATTTTTTACAAATTTTCTTTACTGATGGTCTAACTTTCATAAATAACTCTCCTATCTTCTATTCCATGTTATAATCCCACGTGTTAAATCATAAGGCGATAATTGTACTGTAACGGTATCACCTGGTAGAATACGTATCATGTTAATGCGCATTTTACCAGAAACGTAGGCTTTTACAGTATGGCCATTAGCTAGTTCTACTAAATAATCAGAACCTTTTAATACTTCAATGACCTTGCCTTCTACTTCAATTTTATCATTCTTTTTTTGGTCTTTATTTTTGGATTCTGCCAATTCTCTCACTCTCCTGTTAATATAACAAATCCATCTTTAGTAACTAATACTGTATGTTCAAAATGGGCACTTGGAAGGCCATCATCGGTTTTAATTGTCCAATCATCATCTTCCATGTATATATCTTCCCTACCCAAATTAAGCATTGGTTCAACAGCAATTACCATGCCTGCCTTTAATCTAGTTGGATCACTAGTATAATAATTTGGAACATCCGGATCTTCATGAACACTGGTACCAACCCCATGTCCTACAAGTTCTCTTACAACTCCTAAATTATTTTTCTTTGCAAAAGTTTCAATTTTGCTTCCGATGGCGCTTATTTTAACACCATCTTTGATAACACTCAACCCCTCGTATAATGATTTCTTGGTATTTTCAACCAAATCTTCTACTTCCTTAGAAGTATGTCCCACAATATACGTATTGGCTGAATCAGAATGATATCCTTTATATGAAACACCAATGTCGACGGAAACCACATCTCCTTCTTTAATTTTTCTTTTAGAAGGAATACCATGGACGACTTCGTCATTGATGGAGATACAGATACTTGCTGGGTACCCTTCAAATCCTAAGAATGAAGGTTCACAATCATTTTCCAAAATAAACTTATGAGCAATATCATTTAAAGCTTTGGTACTAATACCTGGCTTAATATTTTTGGCTACTTCTTGATGCGTTAAATAATTGATATGCCCAGCATGTTTCATTAATTCAATTTCTCTTTCACTTTTTATACTAATCATTTAAAATTTCCTTAATTCTTTCTGTAATCTTTTCATTTTCTTGCATTGCTTCAATACAATGTAATTTATTTTTTCTTTCATAATATTCTTTAATGGGTTTCGTATTCGTAATAAAAGATTCAAATCTAACTTTGAATGATTCTTCATTGTCATCACTTCTTTTAACTAACACTCTTCCACATTTATCACAAATTCCCTCTTTTTGTGGTTTAAATTTGTCATCATAAATGTTATATGTTTCCCCACAAGAACAACTTAGACGACCAAGTGCTCTTTTCATTGCTTCTTCTAAATTTATATCCAAATAGATAACTTCATAATTAGTTATTCCTAATTCTTGAAATAAATTATCTAACATTTCGGCTTGCGATAAAGTTCTTGGATACCCATCTAAAATAAAGGGCATTTTAATATTAGTAAGACAATTTCTAATTAATCCATGAACAAGTTCATCTGAAACTAAATTACCTTTACTAATAATATTCTCAATTTCCTTACCAAGAGGAGTATCTTTTTTAATTTCTTCTCTTAACATATCTCCAGTGGAAATATGCATGTAACCAAGACTTTCTAATCTTTTGCTATGGGTTCCTTTACCAGCAGCGGGAGGAGCAATAAAAATCACACTTTTCATCTTTATCTTAACCTTCTTCTTTTTTCTTTATAACTTCTAGCCATTAAGCTACTTTCCATTTGTTTATAAGTTTCAATGGCAACACCAACTACAATTAATAAGCCGGTTCCCCCAATAGTAACTGTACTTGGTAAATTCGTAAATTTACTAATTAATACTGGTAAAATAGCAATAATAGTTAGGAATAAACTTCCGACAATTGTAAGTTTACCAATTGATGAAGAGATATATTTTGAAGTCTCTTCTCCAGGTCTAATTCCCGGAATATATCCTCCTCTTTCATTTAAGTTCTTACTCATTTCATCCGGATTCATTATCATAAATGTATAAAAATATCCGAAGAACATAATTAATATTATATAAAGAATCAAACCGGTATTAGATGTATAAACAATATATTTATTAATAAAGTTAATAACCGCTTCATTTTTGAATAATGCCGCAATAGTGGAAGGTATTGTTAGTAATATTTGAGCAAATATTACGGGAATAACTCCTGCTGCATTAATCTTAATTGGTAAATAACTTTGTTGAGCACCATAAGCACTCGTTGTTCTATTAGAGTATTGAATAGGGATTCTTCTTTCCGCAAGTTGCGTATAAATAATTCCTACTAATACTAGTAAATAAACTAAAATGAATATTATAAATAGAACAATTCCTAAACCTAATTGATAAGAACCATTGATAAAAGCATTATAAGCTCCAACAAAGACTCTTGGCATACTTTGAATGATACCAGCCATAATGATCATTGATGAACCATTACCAATACCTTTTTTAGTAATTTCATCGCCTAACCATAAACAGAAAGCGGTACCCGCTGTCATAACTAAAGCTGATTTAATCATATCTAAAGTACTCATACCATTCATGTAGAATATACATAAAGCATAGGCTTGAATAAAGGCTAAGATAATAGATAAATATCTTGTTATTTTATTCATCTTTTGTCTTCCTGTATATCCTTCATCTTTTAATTCACTAAAGTAAGGAATAATATCCATTTGTAATAATTGCGTAATAATAGACGCCGTGATATAAGGAGAAACTCCTAAAGCAAAGATTGAAAAGTTTTGAAGTCCACCACCACTCATTAAGTTAAATATTTCTAGGAAACCTAAATCTTGATAAATCCTTGAAGCCCAAGGAATAGTAATTGTTGTTCCTAAACAAAATATTCCTAAACAAGCAAGAGTGAAGTAGATTCTTTTTCTAACATCTTTATTTGATTTACTAAATAGTCCAGTAAACCCACTAAACATCTAGATCACCTCAGCTTTGCCACCGGCTTCTTCGATTTTAGTTACAGCCTTACTTGAAAAACGATGAGCTTTAATTGTTAATTTATGCTCTAAATTACCTGTACCAAGTACTTTAATACCTGCTAAAGGTTTTTTAATAATTCCTCTTTCCTTTAAAATTTCTGGAGTAACAACATCCCCATCTTTGAAGAATTTATTTAAATCACTAAGATTAATTGTTGCATAAACTGTTTCAAATCTTTTGTTATTAAATCCTCTTTTAGGGATTCTTCTATATAATGGAGATTGTCCACCTTGGAACCATGCCGGAATACTAGCACCACTTCTAGCCTTTTGGCCTTTTTCGCCACGAGTTGAAGTTTTACCCATTCCTGAACCTGGTCCTCTACCTACTCTTTTTATTCCTTTTGTTTCTTTTGATTTTGGTAAATTTTCTAATCTCATAATTATAATTCCTCCACTTTTTTGCCACGTAATTCTGCAATGTGTTCAGGACTTCTTTGCGCTTGTAAGCCTAGTAGAGTAGCTTTCGCAACATTAATTTGGGTATTAGCCCCAAGACTTTTAGCAACAATATCTTTAACACCAGCAAGTTCTAAAACAGCTCTTGCTGCACCACCAGCAATAATTCCGCGACCTTCTTTAGCAGGTTTAAGTAGAACAACACTACGTCCAACTTTTCCTGTTTCTTCATGTGGAATAGTACGATTATCAATTAATGATATTTTTACCACATTTTTATTAGCAGCTTGAATGGCTTTTTTGATAGCTTCAGAAACTTCATTAGCTTTACCAGTTCCAATACCTACTAAACCTTTTCTATTTCCGACAGCAACATCAGCTTTGAAACGAAAATGTCTACCACCTTTAGTAACCTTTGTTACTTTAGATATTGAGATAACTTTTTCTTCTAATAAGTTTTTCTTGGCATCATTATTTTTTCTTGTAACATTTTTCTTATCCATAAAAGCCTCCTATATCTCTAATCCTGCTTCTCTAGCAGCTTCCGCTAGAGCGCTTACCCGACCATGATATAAATATCCACCACGATCGAATACTACTTTATTAATTTTTGCTTTTTTACATTTAGTAGCAATATCTTTTCCTACTTCTTTAGCAGCATCTATATTACCACCATTTTTAAGTTTTAATTCACGACTTGAAGATGAAACTAAAGTTGTACCTGTTACATCATCGATAACTTGTGCATATATTTCAGAATTAGAACGGAAAACATTTAATCTTGGCATTTCTTTAGTACCACTTAAAGTTTTTCTAATTCTTTTATGTCTAATTTCTCTAGCTGCATTTCTAGATTCTTTTTTTATCATACTTTACCTCCTTAAGCCGCTTTCTTTCCTTCTTTACGACGAACAACTTCATCTTTATAACGAATACCTTTACCTTTATATGGTTCCGGTTCTCTTATCTTCCGAACGTTGGCCGCAAATTCAGATACTTTTTGTTTATCAATACCTTTAATAGTTATTTCTGTAGCACTCACTAGTTCAGCACTAAGTCCTTCCGGAATTACTACTTCAACTGGATGAGAAAAACCAGCGTTAACAACTATTTTATTGCCTTGAACATTGAAACGATATCCAACACCCACAGCTTCTAATCCTTTTTCAAAACCTTTGGATACTCCAATTAACATATTGTTAATTAAAGAATTGCTTGTTCCTTGCATCATATTAGCTTCTTTGGAAGGATTTTTTTGAATAGTTTTAATACTATCTTCTTCAATTTTTACTTCGATTAAAGGATTAACATTTAATTTAAGTTCTCCTTTAGATCCCTTAATAGTTACTTCACTACCATTAACACTTGCGGTAACACCTTCAGGGATAACTAATTTTCTTTCACCTATTCTACTCATAATTACTTACCAAATATAGGCAAGGACTTCGCCTCCTAACTTAGCTTTTCTCGCTTCTTTATCAGTCATTAAACCTTTAGAAGTCGAAATTATAGCTATACCTAAGCCGTTAAGAACATGAGGAATTTCATCTGCTTGGGCATAAACACGTAAACCTGATTTACTAATTCTTTTTAAACCAGTAATAACTCTTTCTTTTTTACTACCATATTTCAAAGTTAAAGTTAATTTATCGCCTTGAGAACTTTTTTCATATTTAAAGTCTTCAATGTAACCTTCACGTTTTAATATTTCCGCAATTCCTAAAGTCATTTTCGTACCAATAACTTCAACTTCTTTGTATCTCATAATATTAGCATTACGAATTCGAGTTAACATATCTGCTATTTTATCTTGTACAAACATTACTTATTCCTCCTTCTTACCAACTAGATTTCTTGACGCCAGGTATTTGGCCTTTATTAGCAAGTTCTCTAAAACAAATACGACATAATTTGAATTTAGATAATACTGCATGAGGACGTCCGCAACGTTCACATCTTGTATATTCACGAGAACTAAATTTTTGCTTTCTATTATTTTTAATAATCATACTTTTCTTAGCCATATTAACACCTAACCTTTGAATGGCATTCCAAATGCCTTAAGTAATGCATATGCTTCTTCATTACTCTTTGCCGATGTAACAAAGATGATATCCATACCTCTAATTTTATAAACATTATCATATTCAATTTCTGGGAAAATCAATTGTTCTTTAATACCTAGGGTATAATTTCCTTTGCCATCAAAAGCATGAGCTGAAATACCCCTAAAATCTCTAACTCTTGGAAGACTAACTTTAATTAGTTTTTCCATAAAGTTATACATATTTTCACCTCTTAATGTTACTTTAACACCAACAGGTTGTCCTTCTCTTAATTTAAAACCAGCGATTGACTTACGAGCTTTTGTAACTACCGCTTTTTGACCAGCAATTAATTCTAGATCTTTAACAGCAGCTTCAATGAATTTAACATCATGACATCCTTCGCCAACACCCATGTTGATAACAATTTTTTCTAGTCTTGGTACTTCCATAATGCTAGAATACTTAAATTCATCTTTTAATTCTTTTTTAATTTTTGATTCATATAAATCTTTAAAATTACTCATAACTCACCTACTTACTAGCTTTCTTTGTAGATTTTTTAGTTTCTTTAACTTCTTTTTTTACTTCTTTCTTAGTTTCTTTAGAAGCCTTACTATCTACTAATTTTACATTTGATACATGAATTGGCATTTCAATATCGAAAATACCACCTTTATCATTATTTGTTCTTGGTTTTGTATGTCTTTTAGAAATATTTATCCCTTCAACAACAACTTTGTTTTGGGCTTTTAAAGTTTTTAATACTTTACCAGTTTTACCTTTATCTTCACCAGTTAAAACTTTAACAGTGTCATTTACTTTAATTTTCATATTTCCCTCCTATAAAACCTCAGGAGCTAAAGAAACGATCTTCATATAATCTTTTTCTCTTAATTCTCTAGCTACTGGTCCTAATACTCTAGTACCAATTGGACTTTTATCATCCTTAATTAATACGCAAGCATTATCATCAAATTTAATATAAGAGCCATCGGCACGACGTACACCTTCAACTGTTCTAACGATTACTGCTTTAACAACTTTTCCTTTAGGCATATTACTATTAGGAATGGCTTTTTTAACAGTACCAACAACAACGTCACCAATGTTGCCACTTTTGACTTTACTGCCACCCATAACCTTAATAACTAATAGTTCACGAGCTCCTGTATTGTCAGCAACTTTTAATCTTGTTTCTTGCATTACCATAAGAATACCTCCTAAAGAACTACAGCTTTAGAAATAACTTCTACTAATTCATACTTTTTAGTTTTTGAAATTGGTTTAGTCATTCTAATTCTCACTGTATCTCCTACATTTGCTATATTTTTTTCATCATGTGTTGCATATTTTTTAGAATATTTAACACGTTTATTATATAAAGGATGACGTTTATAAGTTTCAACTAAAACAGTTATTGTTTTATCATTTTTGCTACTTACAACTTTACCTACTAATTCTTGAACTCTTTTAGCCATTATTTATGCGCCTCCTCTAATTCTCTTTCTCTAAGAACAGTTTTCATTTTTGCAACATCACGTCTTAAAATTCTAAGACTACTTGGATTTTCTAAAGTTCCATTTGCTTGTTGCATTCTTTTTGTGAATAATTCTTCTTTTGTTGCGGTGATTTTTTTCTTTAAATCCGCATCAGATAATTTTCTAATATCTTTAATATCCACAATTATTCACCATCCTTTTTCACAAATTTACATTTGATTGGAAGTTTATGAGAAGCAAGTCTTAAAGCTTCTCTAGCTACTGCTTCTTCAACATCACTTATTTCAAACATAATTTTACCTTCCTTAACTACAGCAACATAACCTTCTACGTTACCTTTTCCTTTACCTTGACGAGTTTCTAAAGGTTTTTTAGTTATAGGTAGGTGTGGGAAAATGTTAATATAAACTTTTCCACCACGTTTCATATAACGAGTCATGGCTATACGAGCCGCTTCAATTTGACGAGAAGAAACCCATGCTCCTTCTAAAGCCATTAAGCCATATTCTCCTTTAGTTAAAGTTGTATTTCCTCTAGCATGACCATCATATGTTAATCTATGCGACTTTCTATATTTAGTCCTTTTTGGCATCAACATCTGAAGTCGCCTCCTTTATAACTTTTTTCTTACTAGGTAAAATTTCATCTTTGTAAATCCATACTTTAACACCAATTTTACCATAAGTAGTATTTGCTTCACTTTGCGCATAATCAATATCCGCTCTTATAGTGTGAAGTGGCACTGTACCTTCAGTGTATCCTTCACTACGAGCCATTTCAACACCATTAAGTCTACCTGATACTAAAGTCTTAATTCCTTTAGCACCAGCTTTCATTGTATCTCTAATTGCTCTTTTTTGAGCAGCTCTAAATGGCGCTCTATTTTCAATTTGCATTGCTATATTATCGGCTACTAATTTCGCATTTAAATTAGCATTCTTTTCTTCAACTATATTAATATATACTTCTTCATTAACAAGTTTGGAAATATTTTTTCTTAATTTTTCGATATCTTCACCACCACGACCAATGATTACTCCTGGTTTAGCGGTTCTAATTGTGATATCCGCTCTATTTTTCTTTCTTTCAATAATTACAGAAGAAATACCAGCATCTTTAAGATTTTTTAAGATATATTCTCTAATTTTAATATCTTTATTTAAATAATCGGCATAATCTTTTTTAGCATACCAACGTGAATCCCAGTCTTTATTAACACCTAAACGATATCCAACTGGATTAACCTTTTGTCCCATTATGCTTCACTTCCTTCCATAACATTATCTGTAACAACAACTTTAATGTGACTAGTTCTTTTATCATGTCTATCAACATTACCACGACTAGCGAATTGGATTCTTTTTAAAGTTCGTCCTGGATTAACAAAACATTCTTTAATTACTAAATCTTCTTCTTTAGCTCCGTTATTGTTAACAGCGTTAGCTACTGCAGAATTTAAAACTTTTAAGATTAATCTGCTAGCTTTTGTATTTGTGGTTTCTAGTATATTACGAGCAGTTTCAACATCTTTACCTCTAACTAAATCCATAGTCATTCTTGCAAGACGAGGTTTAATAATTGCTCCTTTATGAATTGCATAAGCTTCCATTATTTATTACCTCCACCAGCATGACCAGTAAACTTCCGAGTTTGTGAAAATTCACCAAGTTTATGACCAACCATTTCTTCAGTTATATAAACTGGAATGAAATCTTTACCATTATGAACTGCAATTGTATGTCCTACAAATTCAGGATAAATAGTACTTCTTCTTGACCAAGTTTTAATAACTGATTTTTTATTTTCTGAATTTAAATTTTGAACCTTTTTTAATAATGATTCTTCAACATAAGGTCCTTTTTTCAAACTTCTTGCCATATTGTCCTCCTATTTGCTCTTCCTACTGATGATTAATTTTTCAGAAGCTTTCTTCGATTTACGAGTTTTATGACCAAGGGCAGGTTTACCCCAAGGAGTCATAGGACTCTTACGACCAACAGGTGCTCTTCCTTCTCCACCACCATGTGGGTGATCATTAGGGTTCATTACACTACCTCTATTGGTAGGTCTAATACCCATATGTCTTTTACGTCCAGCTTTTCCTAAATTAACTAAGTTAGCATCTTCGTTACCAACAACACCAACTGTAGCCATACAAGTACCTAAAATCTTTCTTGTTTCGCCTGATTGTAAACGAACAATTACATATTTACCATCACGGCCAAGGATTTGGGCACTTGTACCAGCGGCCCGACATAATTCGGCTCCTTTACCAGGTTTTAGTTCAATACAATGAATCATTGTACCAACCGGAATATTTTGAATTGGTAGAGCATTACCTACTTTAATATCAGCATTCTCACCATTTTCAATAATCATATTAACTTTTAAACCATTTGGAGCAATAATATATTTCTTTTCGCCATCGCGATAATTAATTAAAGCGATGTTAGCATTACGGTTTGGATCATATTCAATTGTTGCAACTCTTCCCGTAACACCAATTTTATTTCTCTTGTAATCAATAACCCGATACTTTTTAGTAGCGCCACCACCAATGTGACGAACTGTCATCTTACCTTGGTTATTTCTTCCTCCAGTTTTACGTACCTTCGTAACTAAAGATTTAGTAGGATTATTTTTAGTTGTAATTTCTTCATTAGCAAGTGTTGTCATTCCTCTACGACCATTAGTTGTAGGTTTATAATGTTTTATTGCCATCTTTTATCCCTCCTATAAATCTATTTGAGAGCCGTCTTTTAGAGTAACTATTGCTTTTTTATAAGTTTTAGTCATTCCAGAATATCTACCAACTCTTCTTCTTTTTGCTTTGGTATTTAGTGTATTAACAGATTTTACACTAACCTTAAATGCATCTTCTACAGCTTTTTTGATTTCTTCTTTAGTTGCACTTTTTGCAACTTTGAAAATATAAACATTTTCACTTCTTAAAGCCATAGATTTTTCCGTAATAACTGGTGAATAAATAATATCACTATAATGTTTCATTATTTAAGCACCTCCCCTAATTTATTAACTGCTTCTTCAGTTAAAACTAAATTATCAGCATTAACAATATCATAACAATTTAATTCTTCAGCCATTAATACTAAAACATTTCCTAAATTTCTAGAAGCCATATATAAGTCTTCATTTTCATCAACAGTAACAAATAATGTTTTACCATTAAGTTTTAATGTTTCTAATATTTTAGTAAATTCTTTAGTTTTTAAATTAGCTAATTTGATTTCGTCTAAAACAACTACTTTCTTTTCTTTAGCTTTATCAGTTAAAGCACTTTTTAAAGCTAAAACTCTTTCTTTACGATTGATTTTAAATGTATAATCGCGGTTATCAACTCCCATAGGGATTCCGCCACCACGCCATTGAGTAGCTCTAATACTACCTTGACGAGCACGACCAGTACCTTTTTGCTTCCATGGTTTTCTTCCACCACCAGATACTTCGCTTCTACTTTTAGTTTTTCTTGTTCCTTGACGCATACTATCTAGTTGTAAACGAATCATTTTCTTTAAAGCATCATTATTAACTTCAATATTCCAAATAGTATTTTCTAAAGTGATATCTTTAACAGATTCACCTTTAATATTTTTAACACTTATCTTTGTCATTTTTAACCCTCCTCTAGACTAATTATTAGCCTCTTCTGGATTTTCTTCTTTAGTTTCTTCTGCGGTAGGTTCAGTTGCCTCTTCAGCTGGAGCATCTTCTGTTTGTTCAGAAGCCTCAGTAGTTTCTTCTTCAGCAGGAGTATTTTCAACTTCTTCTACTGGAGCTTCTTCCTTAACCTCTTCTACACTATCAACAACAGTTTCTACTTCTTCATAAGATAAGATATCTTTAGCATCTTTCTTACGAGAATTTTTAACCGCTGTCTTAATATAAACTAAAGAATTTTTAGCACCTGGAATATTGCCACTAACTAAAATGTAGTTATCAACTGTATTTACTTCAATAATTTCTAGATTTTGAATTGTTACAGTTTCAACTCCCATATGTCCTGGAAGTTTTTTACCCTTTAATACTCTTTTTGGTAACATTGTACCTAAAGAACCTGGTCCTCTATGATAATGAGATCCATGTCCCATTGGTCCTCTTGATTGATTGTGTCTTTTGATAACACCTTGAGTTCCTTTACCTTTTGTTGTTCCTGTTACATCAACGATTTCTCCAACTTCAAAGATTGAAGCATCAATTTTATCTCCTATATTATAAGTGGCTTCTACATCTTTAATTTCTTTTAAGAAGCGCTTAGGAGTAGTATTTGCTTTTTTAGCATGGCCTAATTCAGCCTTATTTGATTTTGACTCTTTTTTGTCAAATACGCCAAGTTGAATTGCATTGTAACCATCTTTTTCCATAGTCTTAACTTGCATTACTACATTTGGTTCACAAGCTACTACTGTGACAGGAATAAGTTTACCATCTTTGGTAAATACTTGGGTCATTCCAACTTTGCGTCCTAAGATTCCTTTCATTTTAATTTCCTTCCTTTACTAATATGTTTTTATTTCGATGTCAACACCACTTGGTAAATCTAAATGAGTTAAAGCATCAATTGTTTCCTTACTAGGTTTCTTAATATCTACGAGTCTCTTATGAGTTCTTCTTTCGAATTGTTCACGAGAGTCTTTGTATCTGTGTACCGCTCTTAATACTGTAAACTTCTCTATTTCTGTTGGAAGTGGTACAGGACCAGATACTTCGCCACCTGTTCTTTTGACAGTTTCGACTATTTTAGAAGCCGCTACATCAAGTAAACGATGATCGTAGGCTTTTAAATTAATCCTTACTTTACTATTTGACATTTCCCATGTCCTCCTTTCGCCTATATCTAGTATAGACTTGCTCCACCCGAATTCCCTGGAACCCAAGAAAGATATTTACCAACTCTTCCTAGTGTGTCAGCAACCTCGCGCATCCTCGCAGTCATACGAATAACATTATAACACAATAATTATATGAAAAGCAACAGTAAATTTTACAAAAAATTCACAAAAATCTAGACATACAAAAAGAGTTAAACTTAAATACCAGCTTAACTCTTGATATTATTAAATATTTATTTTTATAAGCCTAAGTTACCACTATTACCCATAATGTCCATTGCTAAACTTAATAGTCCTGGCATTTTAGTTAAATTTTCACTAATAGTATTGTAATCTTCTTCCGTTAAATCATTTAATTCCACATAATCTTTAACATCATCTATTGAAACATTATTAACTGTTTCTTTTTTTAGATTAATATTCATTGCTAATTTAGTAGAGGTATTTTCTTCTGAAAGAACAAGGCTTCCAACAATACTATTATCTTTATCTTCTTTTAAATTAAATGTTAAAACATATTCACCGCTATTTATTTCCCCATTTATATTATCACTAGCTATCTCAAGTTTTAAACTATATGAATCATTGCTTAACTCATAGCCAATAACTTCATCATTAATTTTAAGTTTTCCGATATTTTCATCATTTAAATAAATGTTATAATAATCATTATCTAAAACAAATTCTAACTTACTTTCACTAGATGTTATTTCAACTTTTAAGACTTTAGAATTATCCATATAAACATTAAATTCTCTTAACTCATCTTGATCTTCAAATAAATCTTGATAATCTTCTGGATCAACTTCATCGCGAGCTTCTTCTAAATTAGCTTTAACTTCTTTTTCACTAATTCCGAAAATATAACTAAAACTAGAAGTAATATATTCGTTATTTAACATTCCATCTAAGACATTGTATTCAAACTCATAAATCTCTTCATTTTTAAAAGTTAATTTATGATTAGTAACATTTACTTCCTTATTATTATAAGTTATTGTTTCCTTAGAAGAAGAAAAATATTCTTCTTTTAAATTGTTTTTGATAATGGTGGCAATTTCTTGCATTAAATGATTATAAGTATCATCAGATACTAAAGTTATAATTTGGGAAGCATTAAAATCACTTATTTTTATCTTTTTAGGATACAACTCGCCTAAAGATACAAAAAAGTCTTGATCTTTTACTTCTGTACCCAGTTTTATTAAATTACTATTGTTATAATTTACATTATAATTAGATCCAATATAACCTTTTGAAAAATCCATAGTATTTTCAACATCAATTTTTAATTTATTAATAATATTAGCTAAATCTTTTAAAGAACTATCATTAGTTTTTAAATCAAAAGATATATCTCCACTTATCTTAGTAGGCTTAGCATAATTATTTTGTATAATTTCAATATTATTACCAAAATGATTGGCCACATTATCAATGGCTTGATAATAAACGTTTTGACCCGCGCCTTTAAAGAAAAAGTAATATACTCCTAGACATCCTAACAAAACAATTAACACGCCAATAACACATAAAGTTACCACTAACCCCGGATTCTTTTTAGAACCATTTTGTTCTTCACTACTCATAACTCACACTTCCTATTCTTAAATCATTATATCACAATATTCTTCAAATGTAATTTTATTTTGATAAATAAAAGTGGCGACAGGTATTCCCACATAACGATAGTGCCATGGTTCATAAATATAACCCGTTACCTTTTCTTTATCTTTAGGATATCTTAAAATAAAACCATATTTATAGGCATTATTACATAGCCATATAAATTCCTTTGTATTTTCAAAGTGATCTTTTGTAAAACAGGTATTAATATCTACAGCAAGACCCGTTTGATGTTCAGATGCCCCTGCTTTAGCTGAGTATTTACGAGCTTTTTCTTCTCCATCTTTTTGAACATAATTTTGATAGATTTTATCTTGATCTTGATAACTTCGATAAGCTGATACACTGTATAAAGCTAGACCATCATTTAAAGCCGCCAGGACCATTTGTTTAAAATAATCATAAGCCAAAGGATGCATTTTATTATGAGAACCTTTAGCATATTTTCCTTCTATCAAAACTAAAGGTGGTATATAACTAGAAGATAGTTTATGATTTTTATTTACTAAAATTAAGATATCGTTTTTAATAATTATCCCCTCATTTAATTATACTTTATTTTTTCAAAAGAATTTCGGTATCTTTCATTTCTTCTGGTACCGCAATATCCATATATTCTAATATAGTTGGAGCCACCATAGTTAAATCCCCAGTTTCTTTTAATTTAACATTCTTATCCATAATAATAAATGGCACTTTACTTAAAGTATGCGTGGTAACCGGATTTCCTTCTTCATCAATCATAATATCAGCATTGCCATGATCGGCTAAAATAATAACTTTATAAAAATTCTCTTCCGCTTTTTCAATTATTTTATCTAAACATAAATCAACAGCCACACACGCTTTAACGGTCGCATCAAAATCTCCCGTATGGCCAACCATATCGGGATTAGCAAAATTAACTAAAATAAAATCATAATCTTGCATCATACATTCAATTACCTTTTTTGTAACAGGTACCACGCTCATTTCCGGTTTTAAATTATATGTTGGCACTTGAGGAGATGGAATATGAAAGGTACTACATTTATTTATCTTGCCATTATAACCGCCATCAAAGAAATAAGTCACATGAGGGAATTTTTCAGTCTCGGCAATTCTCGCTTGGGTTAAATCAAGTTGCTCTAGGTATCTTCCTAAAGGATTAGTAATTACGGGGTCAGAAATAAAGTTTAAAGTTTTAATGTCATCATCTATTGGTAAAAAACTATAGACCTCTAATGCATCCATTCTATAAGGATTGAACCCATCAAAATCAGGATTTACAAAAGCAGAAATAATTTGTTTTGCCCGGTCAGACCGATAATTCATCCAAATCAAAACATCACCATTTTTAATATGACTATTACGATTTACTACAATAGGTCTTATAAATTCATCCGTAATATCTTTCATATACATTTTATCAATAGTGCCCTTAATATCACTACCATCAATACCTACACTTTTAACAACTAATTCATAATACATTTTTGTCCGGTCATAATGTTTATCTCTATCCATGGCATAATAACGGCCACAAAGAGTAGCGATATCCCCAACTTTTTTTGTTCTTATAGCCTCTTCTATCTGACTAATATACTTATAAGCATCATGAACTCCCGTATCTCTTCCATCTGTAATTAAATGAAAATGAATTTTCTTAAAACCATTTTTAACAAGAATATCAAAAAGTTTTAAAAAATCATCAATACCAGCATGAACATTACCATCACTACAAAGACCCATTAAATGAATATCTTTATCTTTACTTAATAATAATTTTTGGAAAGTTTCATTTTCTAAAACATAACTTTTTAAAAACTCATCAACTAAAGTTTCATTTTGCTTAATTAAACGACCAGCTCCAATCGTAGAATGTCCGGTTTCACTATTGCCAAATTGGCCTTCATGTAAACCTACGGCTTCTTCAGAGGCTGCTAAAACAGAATGAGGATATTCTTTCCATATTTTATTAAAACATAACATATCGGCTTCTTTAATGGCATTTCCTCTTGCCTCTTCTCTTAAGCCAAACCCATCTAATATTATCGTTAATATCTTTTTCATTGTTTCACCTTGCCAATAATATAACACAATCGAAAAAAAATTACAATTTCTGTAATCTTTTTAATTATAAACTAAATTATTATCTACTTTTAAACGATCTGCTAAAGTTGTAATATATTCAGCATTTGTTGGTTTATCTCGATTTACGTTTAAACTATTACCAAAAATGCTTTCCATCAAATTTATATCACCCCTATTCCAACTTATCTCGATCGCATGCCGAATGGCTCTTTCTACTCTCGTTGGCGTAGTATGATATTTATGGGCAATTTGCGGATAAATATCTTTGGTAATATACGCAATAGAATTTTTTTCTTTATAAACCATTAAGACTCCATCTTTAATAAATTGATAACCTCTAATATGAGATGGTATTCCTAAATTGTGAAGCATATCTGTAACAATAGCTTCTTGATTAAATAATTTGTTTTGACTATTAGCCTTAAAATTAACATTTAAAATTCTCTTTTCTAAACTAAGAAAATTCAATGGCTTTAACATGTAATAGTCAACTCCATAAGAATTGGCTTCCTCTAGAATATTTTCTTCTTTAAAAGAAGTAGTAATAATAATATTCTTTTTAATTTCTCTTTTTTCTAGTTCGCTTAAAATATATAAGCCATCTAGTCTTGGTAGAATTAAGTCCATGACAATTACATCTATATTGTTATCATTATTTAAGATGTAATCTAAACCCTCTTCTCCATCATTTTTACAAGCTACTACTTTAATTACTTCATGACTACGGAAATACTTCTCGATGTCTTTAGTTAATGAAGCATTGCTATCAATAACTAAAACATTAACGTTAGTTTTCACTTTTTCACTCTCTTTCTTTCATTAAAATTTTTGTACTGCTTGTAAAAACATTATAAAAGATTTTCCGACAAAAATCCATAGGAAGTTTTGACAAGTTTTGTCAAACAATGTAAATATTTGTCGAATAATGACGAAAATCTTAGGAAATTTCTTAAAATTTAGATTTTAGAAATTAAAAAATGGCGAAAAAGCCATTAGTTTTGAATCTCATTTTCCATAATAAATTCTAGAGCTTTAAGTTTGCCATCAGCCACATATTCTAAAGTAGCACCCCCACCACTAGAAACATAGGCAAATTTATCTTTGTAGTTAAATTTAGCTACTGCTGAAGCGGTATCGCCACCTCCAACAAAAACTTTGGCCTCACTCTTACTAAGAGTATCGAAAAGATTTTTCGTTCCTTTCGTATATTCTTCTCTTTCATATAGGCCAGGAGTACCGTTTAAGAAAATAACTTTAGCCGATTCTACTACTTCTTTAACTTTATCATTAATAATATTATCATAAATAATATCATTATCTTTTATATCATGAATATCAACTTCTAGATTATTATTTCCTCTTTTTACCGTAAACATGGAGCTAAAAACTATTTTAGAAGCGCTTTCTGTTATAATTTTTTTCACACTTTCTAAAACTTCTTCATCACTACTAGCTAAACTATCCCCAATAGGATATTTCATAACTTTTAAGAAAGTATTTAAAATGCCTCCCGTTAAAATTAATTTATCACATTTTTTTAGCATGCCTTCAATTATTTTTATTTTATCATCTACTTTAGCTCCGCCCATTATAACTACAAAAGGGTAATCATCATTATCGATTAAGGGTTTTAAGCTTTCAATTTCTTTTTCCACTAAAAAGCCTAAAAAGGTCGGCAAATATTTAGAAATACCCGCAGTTGAAGAATGAGCACGATGTAAAGAGGCAAAAGCATCAATCACAAAAGCATCAGCAAAACTAGCCCAATATTTTGCCAGCTCTAAATCATTAGCGCTTTCTCTTTTTTCTGGTACATCAGTGTATCTCGTATTTTCCACTAAAAATAACTTTTTAGAACTATTATTTACAACAGTTAAATCTAAAGGATTACTAATAAATTCTAAATCAAAATATTTCTTTAAATATTCATAAACTATTTTTAAACTATTTTTAGTTTTATCTTCTTCGCCCTTTACTCTACCAAAATGACTCAATAAAATAACCCTATTATTATTCTTTAATAAATAATTAATCGTATCTAAACTTTTAGTTATTTTACTATCGTCACATATGTTACCATCTTTAATTGGTACGTTAAAATCACATCTTAATAATACTTTCTTATTTTCAATTTTTTCTTTACTTAAATATTTCATAATTAACTCCTATTGTCTTTCTATTAATTTCTTGTATTATTTACGATATTGTAATATAATATGTATAGGAAGCGTGAATTCACGCCGCCTACTTATCGTAGTTGACGTTATCTAAATAATATTTCTATTATTTGGACGACGTCTTTTATTTTATCCACTAACATAGTTAGTAGTAAAAGTAAAATAATTAAAACTAATACTCTCGTTAGATTTCTTAATTTCAAATAGCCTCACCTCCTTAACCAGAGATTCCCCCTGAAATTTGGTTTTGGCGGCGTCTTTCACTCATCCTATATTTTCATTTAAACACAATGTTATCTACTTGTAAAGAAAAATATGCGGACATTATAAAAGAAGTTATTGCTAACTTCTAACTTATATATTTTAAACTATATTTTTACTTAAACATACATTTTGCCGTTCTAAGCATTTGAGCAGTATATCCTAATTCATTATCATACCAAGCTACTATTTTATAAAGTTTTTGCCCATTTACTTCCACCACATTAGTAAGAAGACCATCGACTAAAGCGCCAACTCTTTTACCAATTATATCACTAGAAACAATTGGATCTTTAGTAAATTTTAAAGCCTCACTTTGATGGGTCACAAAAGTATTATTAATTTCATCAACGGATGGACTACTTTTTAACTCTAAAGTAACATCAATTAAAGAACCATCGGGAACGGGTACTCGGTAAGCAAGACCATCAAGTCTTCCTTCCAGTTCAGGGATAACTTTACCAATGGCTGAGGCAGCCCCCGTTGAAGCGGGAATTATATTTTGACTAGAAGCTCTTCCACGTCTAGCATATATTCCTTTTTTATGAGTAATATCTAAAGTTACTTGATCATTCGTAAAAGCATGTACAGTACTCATGAATCCTTTTTCAATACCATAAGCATCATTAATAACTTTTAAAACGGGGGCTAAACAATTAGTCGTACAACTCGCCGCTGAAACAATGTCTTCACTACCATCAAGAATCCCTTCATTAACCCCATAAACTACCGTTTTCATATTACCTTTACCAGGTGCCGAAATTAAAACTTTTTTAGCTCCCGCTGTAATATGCTTTCTAGCATCTTCTTCTTTCGTAAATGCTCCCGTACATTCTAAAACTAAATCAACATTTAAATCTTTCCATGGCAAATTCAAAGGTTCTCTTTCCGCATAAACTTTAATTCTTTTGGTATTAGCAATTACCAAAGTATCGCCTTCAAAAGTTATCTCAGATTCATGGAAAGACCGATGAACTGTATCATATTTAAGTAAATGACATAACTCTTCCGCATTGGAAGTATCATTGATAGCCACAATATCAAAAGCACTATCCGTAATCATTTCCCTAAAAGCAATTCTTCCAATTCTTCCAAAACCATTAATCGCAACTCTAATCATAATTTCCTCCTATAAATTCTCTTAATATTGAATCATCACTAACGTATTCACCTGGTATGGTATAAAATATCTTTAAAAAATTTAATAATCTTCGCGCTTCTTCATAATAATCACTTTCGACACTAATAGATCTAAGTAAAGGTTCGACATAAACTTTTAAAACGCCAATTTCATAAGGCAAAGCTGTATTAATAATAGTATCGGCTTGATGAATGTAAGGGAAAATATATTTTTCTTCCCCATTTCGCACACTTTGCCAAGCATCAATTGTTTTATGAACATCATAATTTCTCGTCCTATTATCTCTTATTATTCTTCTTAGTAATCTTAAATCAACAGTCGAAATATAATTATGTCTATCGATATTTAAAGGAATAAAAGGACTTAAATATATTTTGTACTTATATTTATTTTCTATACTTGGAAGTAAATCATCATTGATGGCATGTAATCCTTCAATTAAAACAATCGTATTTTCCTTTAATTTAACATAATTATCATTAAATTCTTTTTTACCTGTTACAAAATTAAAAGATGGCAAAGAAACTGTTTCTCCATTTAATAGCTTTTGCAAAGTTGTATTAAATAAATTTAAATCAATCGCAGTTAAACATTCAAAATCATATTTCCCATTGGCATCTTTGGGAGATTCTTCTCTTTCCAAGAAAAAATCATCAATAGAAATTCTAATAGTTTCAAAGCCTTGGGCCATAAGATAAGATGATAATCTCTTGGTCGTTGTTGTTTTACCACTAGAAGAAGGTCCCGCAATCAAAACAAATTTTATATCTCTATTAGAAGTTACCGCATTAGCAATTTTCGCAATATTTAAATTAAAGACTAATTCACAAGATTTCATAAAATCTTTAATTTTACCACTACCAATAGTCTTATTAATGGAAGATACATACTTCATATTTAAAGTTTCTAACCAATTTTTCCCAATTAAGAAGGAATTAATTATATTATCATAATGAACATACTCTGGAAGTTCACCATTCGTTCTATTAGTAGGAATTATAAAGACTAATCTATTTCTTCCTAAATAAACTATCTCATATTTCGTAATACTTCCCGTTGAATATGGCATATCAGAATAAAAATAATTATAATAACCTTTTAATTCATAAAGAGTAACTACTTTATCCGAAATACTATCAATATTTTCCGCTTTTTCTAATTGGTGATTTTTCCGATAAAATTCAACTGCCTCTTTTTTCTTAACATTTAATTTATTAAAAACAAGATTATCTGAAATTAAATTAGCCATTTCACTTTTAATCTTACCAATTTCTTCTTGGGTTAATATTTTGTCGCCAATTATTTCTCCTAAGAAACCTTTGGGAACACTATGTTGATAAGTTATTTCAAGTGTTGGAAAAACAGTTTTTAAGGCTATTTCAAAAATAAACTCTAAACCACTTTTATATATTTTGTTTCCGGTTAAATCATTTAAATCAATAAAGGAGATATTAGCATCGCTACTAGCTTTTTCTCGCAAATCAAAAAATTCATTATTAATTTTTACACCTAATACATTATTATTCAATTTAAACCCCTTACTAATTTCATAGTAAGTTGTATTCTTAGGGAAAGTTTTTTCATCACCATTATTTATAGTTATTTTTATTGCTTCCATCCTAGTCTCCCTTTACTATAAAATAGTTTAACACAAATTATAGTTTTTTTGAATAAAAACTTACTAATTTTTATATTATAATTATAGGTGAAATAAATGAATATAATTCCAACAGTTATTGAAAAAAGTAGTAACAAAGAATATGCCTATGATTTATATTCCCGACTTCTAAATGATCGAATTGTTTTTATTAATGGCGAAATTAATGATAATGTGGCAAGTATTGTAGTTTCTGAATTATTATATTTAGATAGTCAAAATCATAATGACATTTATTTATATATTAACTCTCCTGGAGGTTCAATCACTAGTGGCATGGCCATCTATGACACCATGAATTATATAAAAAGTGATGTTAAAACTATTTGTCTAGGTCTCGCCGCTTCCATGGGAGCCTTTCTCTTAGCAAATGGCACTAAAGGTAAAAGATGTAGTCTTCCTAATTCCGAAATAATGATTCATCAACCTCTAGGAGGAACCCAAGGCCAAGCTACCGATATTAAAATTGCGGCCGAAAGAATTATCAAAATTAAAGATAAATTAAATAAAATATTAGCTAGTGTTACCAATCAAGATCTAAAAACCATCGAAAAAGATACCGAAAGAGATAATTACATGGACCCGGAGGATGCTTTAAAATATGGCTTAATTGATGAAATAATTAGTTAGTACTTTATTATACTACTATATAATGTTCCCCAAACAGTATAATAATTTTAAAATAAGCTCCTTTATTTAAAGCAATTTATCAATACAGTTTAAATACAATATATTGACAATTAATATTATATATGATATTTTATCTTTATCAGAGAGTGTGTAATATAAAGGAGAGTATTATGGAAAATGTATCTAACGCAATTAATATGAGTTTTAGAGTAGATAAAACACTTAAGAAAAATGCAGATATATTGTTTAAAAAACTTGGTCTTAACACAAGTGTAGCTTTAAATATGTTTTTAAGCCAATGTGTAAGAGAACAAGGACTACCTTTTGTTCCCTCAATGAATACTAGTGAAAGTAATAAACCATCACGGCAACTTATTAAAGCGGCCAAAGAAGCTGATAAAATTTTATCAGGTGAAAAAAAGGCCAAAGGTTATGATAATGTTGATGAGTTTATTAATGACATGCTAAAGTGATTCAAACTTTAGAAAAAACAAAATATAAAATTAAGGGAACAACAGATTTTAAAAAGGGTCTCAAAAAAGTCTATAAACAGGGAAAAGATTTAGATAAACTAAATTATGTTTTGAAATGTCTAGCAAATGATATTCCATTAGAACATAAATATTTTGACCATGCTTTAGAAGATAGTAAATATTTAAAAAATTGTCGAGAATGTCATATTGCCCCTGATTGGATTTTATTTATAGAAAAGATCAAAAGAATTTAATTTTAATATTATTAAAGACAGGAAGTCATAGTAATATTTTTGCATTTTAAAAGGACCTCAGTCCTTTTTTTGATTCCATTTAATAATTGTATCGCCATCACTAGATAACATATATTTTTCTTTAGCATATCTAGCTAAATAAGTATCATCTTGTAATTTAGTTATTTCCGCACTTAATTTTGCTTCTTCATCTAATAAATCCGAATATTGTTTACTAAGTTCACTTTCTAATTTTCGATTGTTAAGAATTTCTTTCCAATCATTATATACAGTAGCAACTAAAAGAGATAACAAACCAATTATTGTTATAGAAATTAAAAATAGTCTTTTCTTTTCCTTTTTACTCTTTTTCGTACGCATACAAAAAATCTCCTATTTTCACTCTTGATACTATCACAACAAAAAAGATTTTTCAATTCTTAAAAAATCTTTTGACATCAATTTTACTAAGTAACTTTTTATGAAGAATAAAGCCTACAAAAAAACCTATAAAAACCATCATAATAAAATAAATATGAAAATAGCCTTTATTTAAATGATAGATAATTATTATATATATAATAGTCATATCTATAGTATAAATAAATGTTAATATATGTTTAAGATAAACTTTTAAACTTTCAATTAATTTAAAATTAATGATTGTTAAAAAATAGAAAAATATTCCATAAATAAAAGAAACTAAAAAGGATATTATTTGTAAATTACTTGTCATTTAAATAATTTGGTAAGTAAACTTTCTTCTTTATTTTTTTTCATATTTTCAATATAGGCTAGACTAATTAATTTACCTTTAATTTTCACATTACCATCGTGAGTATCTAGTTTAATTATTTCTAATCCTTCCCCTTTTAATAGAATAACTCCCATATTAGATTCCATTAAAAATTCTTGATCATCAAAACTACTAATTTTATTTATCCCTGTTAAACTAATAATACTACGATCTACTATTTTTATTTCATGACTGCCATAATTATTTCCATCTATAACACTTTCCATAAGTCCTCCTATAAAATGGTATGCTATAGGATTAGAAAATATAACCAATAAAAACCACGTCTAAAAGGCGTGGTTTTAACATGGCCTATAAGGCCCTAACATCTACCAACCCGCAAATGGAGGCTGGCTTTCTCTTTGTTCAAGCCCAGTGTAATGACTACTTTAGCATACCCTTAAAAGGGTTTTCATATTCTTTTTTAGACAATTTGTCTTCCATTATATCTTCATTTTCTTGCTCTCTTATGTATTTTCTTATTGTTGCTTCATTTAATCCTACTGTACTTACATAATATCCTGTTGCCCAAAAATTTCTATTTCCAAACTTATATTTTAAATTTGGATTCTTTTCAAATATCATTAGACTACTTTTTCCTTTCAAGTATCCCATGAAACTTGATACACTTATTCTTGGTGGTATTTCTACTAACAAATGCACATGGTCTGGCATCATGTGTCCTTCTATTATTTCTACACCTTTCCATTTACATAAATCTTTTATGTATTTTTGAATCTCTTTTCTTAATTTATTGTATATTATTTTTCTTCTATATTTCGGAATAAATACAATATGATACTTGCACATATACTTTGTATGTGCTAAACTTTTAGCCATGACATCTCTCCTTTCGTGCTTTTAATATGGGCTCGAACGCTCCATATTATAGCACGCGAGATGTCATGTTACTATAAGTCTTTTAATTCCACTCGTCTAACGAGTGGATTTTTGATGGCTTGCCCATAGCAAGCTACACCCTTAAAGGTTATTAAAAAAAGAGCCTAAGCTCTTCCTGCATATTTACCATCTTTAGTTGTAACTAAAATCTTTTCACCTTCATTAATAAATAAAGGAACTTTGATAACTTTACCTGTTTCAATTTTTGCATCTTTTTGGGCATTAGTAGCGGTGTTACCTTTAACAGCTTCACTAGTTTCTACTACTTCATATTCCACTTTTTCTGGTAAAGTAATACCTATTATTTCGCCTTCATAAAAATCAATGGAAATATCAATACCTTCTTTAATAAAGTCAGCATCATCGCCAAGGATCTTTCTTGGTACTTCAACTTGTTCATAAGTATCATTATTCATAAATACTAAATTATCACCACTAGCATATAAATATTGAACTTTACTCTTATCTATATGAGCTCTAGTGATTTTAATATTCGTGTTAAAAGTTTGTTCAACAATTGAACCAGTTCTTAAGTTTTTTAATTTAATTCTAACAAAAGCTGGTCCTTTACCAGGTTTTACGTGTTGAAATTCTTGAATTAAACATAGATTACCGTCAATAATAACAGTCATGCCATTTTTTATATCATTAATGTTAATATTCATAATTTACTCCCTTCCCTAAATTCTATTTTTTCTCTTTTGCTACAACAGTTTTACGACATTTAGGACAATATTTTTTAATTTCTAAACGTTCAGGATTATTCTTCTTGTTTTTACTAGTTGGACGTAATTCAGCACCACATTCTGTGCAACGCATATTAACAAAATTACGATTTTCATTTTTAGCCATTTAAAATCCTCCTCACTTAACCACCCTATTATATCAAACTTTTACGCATTTTCAAAGAGAAAGTTCATAATACTTTTCGAAATATACCTCGTAATATAAACTTTACTATAATTATATTCTCTAGAAACATAAATATTTGGAGCTAAAACCACAATGCTATATTCGGGATTATCATAAGGAGCAAAGCCCACAAAAGCAATCGATGTTGTTTTCGTATCCATCGCCCCATCATCATTAGTATCAATAAAAGTTTCACTTGTTCCTGTTTTGCCAGCCGGATTATAGGTTGCTTCAATGTAGCCTCTTGCGGTTCCACTAGTTGTTGCTAAATGCATGGCTTCTTTTAATCTTTCTAAGTATTTAGCATCTAAACTAATATGATTTATAATCGGATAATCATTTTGCCAAACTATTTCTTCTTCATTTTGAACCATTTTTAAAAGTTTAGGACTTCTTCTATCACCAGTACTGGCTAATGTATTAACATATTGAAATAATTGCATGGGCGTATAAGTATCATATTGACCAATACTTAAATTTAAAAGTAAATCGCTAGAAGTAAGGCTACCCGTAATACCTAATACTTCATTTGGAAGATCAACTCCAGTTGCATTTCCTAGGCCATATTCTTTAAACATTCCTCTAAATTTATTAAAGTCTTCTTCATTAGTATTCAAAATCATATTGTATTTATACTTTTGATTAGTAAGACCAATCGCAATATTAAATTGATAATAATTACTACTTCTACTAATAGCGGTTAAATCATTAACTTTTCCTAAACTTTTATAACTACATTTAATGGGTACTTGATATAGCTTAATGCAACCGTCAGTTACGGAAGAGCCAATATCAATAACGCCATATTTATAACCCGTACTTAAAGTAGCCATTTTGACAACTGACCCCACGGTATAAGATGTACTAATTAAATTAGTATTAGCACTCGTAAATTCCTCTGTTTTAGGATCAATTAACTTTTGCCCACTTAAGGCAATAATTTCGCCTGTTTTGGGACTTCCCACAATGCTATAACTTTCTTTAAAATAATCGGTATTACTTCTTTTTTTAGCATTAAGAATATTTTCTCTTAAGACTCTTTCTAATTCTAATTGGACATCAATATCAAGAGATAATATTAAATCATTCCCCTTTTTTCCCTCTTTTACTTTCGTTAAAGTATTATCTCTATTTACTTTATATAAATCTTTTTCGCCTTTTAAATAATCCTCATACTCTTTTTCTAAATAACTTAACCCCACTATATCATCTAAATTGTAATCTTTTTTTAAATATTCATCTTTTTCTTCTTCCGGAATATATCCAATAGATCCAAAAATATCTTTTAAAGTATCCCCATAATTATATACTCTCTCCCAAGTAAGTTCCGTCGTAATTCCTTTAATATTTTCATCAATTAAAAGACTATATTCTTCATCACTAATTCCTTTTAGAATTAATTTTTTTTGATAAGAATAACCTTTATTCATTAAATCATAGATCGTCGCACTTTCCTTTTCTTCTTCACTTAAACTATTTAAATCTTCTTCCGTTATTCTTTCATCTTTTAATTTCTTTAAATCATCACTACTTAATTTTCTTTCTTTATATTTTTCATATTCTTCTTCTGTTATTAAATCATCCCCATTATTATGAGTAACTAAATAATATTTTTTTAAACTATTTTCATTGATCGCGATATCAATAATACTTGCTAACTTACGCGCAATATTTAATTCATCTTTTAAAGAAATATCTTTTAACTTCGTATAAAAAACGGTTTTTATACCCGTATTATCAACCAGTATTCTTCCCTTACGGTCAATTATTCTTCCCCGAGGTGCACTAGATCCTTCTACATAGTTAATCGTTTTATTTTCCAGTTTTTTCACATAATTATCTTTTTTATAAATATTTAAATATATTACTCTTCCTAAGAGAAGACTAAATATTATAATTATTCCTAAATACTTTTTCATTATTCCACCCTTATTAGTATGGAATCACCCTTAAATAGTATTCATTTTTCCTCATTTCACATAAAATATAACAGGTGACGTTTATGTTTAACATTATTGAAAGATATGTGCAAAAATTAACTAAGGAAGATATTAGAACTTTTGCCCTTAGTAAAAATATTACTTTAAGTGAGGAAGAACTCCAATTTACTTATGATTTTGTGAAAAAGAATTATCAAAACATTTTAAAAAATCCCCAATTATTTGATATCAACCGTTATAAAAGCCATTATACTGAAGAAAACTTTAGCAAAATCACTAAAGTTTTCAATGAATACAACCAAAGATATAGTTCTTATTTATAATACTCTCTAATATCTTCAAGCAAGTGATGATTAAATTCTCCTTTTTTAATCATAGCTATTTCAAACTTATAAGGAGGATAAACCAAAGTCTTTTCATCATCACTTTGACTAATATAAGGTGTTTCTAAAATTTTAGGAACATCTTTTAATTTTTCATGATTAATTATTTTTAAAATATTTTCAAAACCTAAAGTGCCATAACCAATATTAGCATGGCGATCTTTATGACTTCCTAAAGGATTTTTGCTATCATTAATATGAAGACACTTTATTCTATCTAAACCGATTAAAGTATCAAATTTATTTAAGAAAGTATCAAAATCACTCATATCATAGCCAGCATCATTTAAGTGGCAAGTATCTAGGCAAACCCCAATATTAGAACTTTTAACTCCCTCTAAAATAGTTTTAATTTCCTCAAGTGTTTTACCACACTCACTACCTTTACCCGCCATAGTCTCTAAAATAATCATACATTTACTATCATCTTTAACAATAAAATTTAAAGCCTCAATAATATTGTTAATTCCTTCTTCTAAAGTATGCTTAACACTACTACCTGGATGCAGAACAATATATTTAATGCCTAGTTCTTCACATCTTTTAATCTCTTGATTTAAAAAACCAATCGAAAAATTCCAAGAATCTATTTTTTCTTTATTAGCTAAATTAATGATATAAGGAGCATGACAAATAACATTATCGATACTTAACCCTTCTTCTTTCATTTTGGTTAAAGCCTCTTTAACATATTCACTTTTTATTTTACTTCGCATTGTATTTTGGGGCGCTCCTGTATATAACATAAAAGCATTAGCGTCATAACTTAAAGCTTCTTCTAAAGACCCAAGAAGTTGAGTTTCACCAAAATGCACATGACTCCCAATTATCATCAAACCACTTCCTAATTAAAATTATCTCAAAAAAAAATATTAAAATCAATTACAAAAAAAATAACTAAGTCATCTTAGTTATTCAGTAGCCTCAAAATTTGCACAACTTTCATAATTTGTACTCCATGAACCATTATTTAAAGTGGCATCACTGAAATTTCTTCCTGTTTCATTAATTAATGTAAATTCAGCATTTTTCTTTAAAAATATAGTATAAGTACTTTGTTTATCACTTTTGTCAATTATAACCCGTCCCGTATAAGCTTCTTTATCAGCATCAAAAGCTCCAGCATCAATTAAAGTTGCAATAGTCATACAAGCTTTTTTAGTTTCGCTATCATATTTACTTTTGATACCATCACTATCAAAAGTAAATTCACCTAAAGTATATAAATTCATAACATAATCAGCAGCATTAACAGCATTAGCAGCTTCCACTTTAAAAGCATCTTCCCTTGCATTACCCATATAAGGTAAAATTGTTGATGTTGCTAAAACGGTAACAATTGCTAAAACTACAATAACCGCTAAAAGTTCAATTAAGGTAAAACCATTTCTTTTTTTCATCATAATCTACCTTTTAAGAACAAGAAAATGTTTCTCCCTTTGTTTCAGCATCTAAATCTTTAATTTCTTGTTCAGCCTCACTTTTACTTTTATCGTATTTTACATCTCCATCAGCACTATGGACATATAAAGACGTATTACGCATTTTAATTTCATAAGTATAAGCTTTACTATCTTCACTAATATTTACTTTAACATAGCCTTCATAGCCGTCACGTTTATCTGGATCACTTGCAGCAAGTTCTTTTTCATCTTTTTCCCATAATCCTAATTCAACTAATTTAGATAATGAGAAACAATAATAATCATCACTTTTCTTATACTTTGTTGTATCGCCTTCTAAATCTTCATTAGTAATTGAGCCAATTGAAATAAGACTCATTGCTCTACTAGCGGCTTCAATGGCTTCATTTGCTTCATCAGCAATAGCTTGTTTTCTAACATCAGCAATATAAGGTAAAATTGTCGATGTTGCTAAAACAGTAACAATTGCTAAAACTACAATAACTGCTAAAAGTTCAATTAAGGTAAAACCTTTTTTATTTTTAAAAGTCTTCATAACTTTCACCTCTTATATCCTCTAAGATAATCTTACAATAATTAAGTATTAATGTCAATTATAAAGCATTTAATTTTCAGCATTATTAGACGTTTCAATATTATCAATTAAAATATTTTCACTCGCAATATTTCCTACTTTATCTTTAACACATATTAAATAATTTCCCATCTGAGATATTGTAAATTTATTATCGCTAATCCACTCTTTAACATTAGCACAACTACTTTCATTATAACCAATAAAGTAACCTAAAATACCGGAACCTCTTCCATCATTCGCAATTATCTCAATATTTTTAGTTAATGTATTTTGATAAGGATCAGTAATAGTCTTTTTGGTATCTTCTAATTTTATTGTTGGTCTTTCATTATCTATTTTAACATTTATACTTTCTTTGTATCTTTTTACTCCTTCACTAGTTTCATAAGTTATTTGAAAATTATATAAAGAATTAATTAATTCGGAATTACTCGTAATATTTATTTTAGAAGTAGTACTAGATATTCCACTACTAGAAGACCATATACATTTATTATTAGTGCAATCAATATTTAGATTACTACTAATGGCCTCCAAGGTTATATTATCTCCCTTTAACCATTCTTTATTATCTACAACTATTTCTTCTCCCTTTTTTAAAACTAAAGTAATTTCTTTAGTCTTTTCTTCTAATTTAGTTAAATCACAACTATGATCTTCTAAAGGGTAATTTTCTTGAGTTAACTTGGCTTCATAATAATCACTTACTTTATTCATCGATACAATATAACAATTCATGACTTCTTCATTTTCCGGATTTAAAATTAAATCATCTTCTCTATCACTAGTAAGATATCCTTCTTTAATTAAAGTATCGACATAAACTACTTCTTCTTTAGTATCAAAAGCATATTTAGAAGCCGCGACTTCAATATTCTTAACCATATTTTTATAATGATTCCTCTCAATTGTATCTGCCACATTATTAATCGTTGGAACCGCAATTAAAATAATAGTTGAAAGTATCACTATTGAAGCTAATAACTCTAGTAATGTAAACCCTTTATTCATATCTCCACCTATTATAATTTTACCATAAATTTAACTAAATGCTACATCTAACATCATCATGATGACAAATCCTAACATCGTAAAAAAAGACATTAAATTTTTATGTTTATTACTTTGACTTTCTGGAATAAGTTCACTTACAGCAACATAAATCATAGCACCCGCTGCAAATGCTAAAAAGAAAGGCAAAATATTTTCGACATATATAACTAAAAAACAGCCAATAATTCCCGCGATAGGTTCAACTATGCCACTAAGCATCCCATAAATAAAAGATTTTAAACGACTCATATTTTCTCTTCGAAGAGGAAGACTAACCGCTGTTCCTTCCGGAAAGTTTTGAATACCTACACCAACGGCTAACATAAAAGCCGCTGCTAAAGTAGCTTCTTCAGCGCCACTCGCAATAGAACCAAAGGCCACTCCAATTGCAAGTCCTTCAGGAATATTATGAAGAGTTATAGAAAATATTAACATTAAACTTCTTTTAATTCCTTTTATATTAGGATTTTTCTTTTTGCTTAAAAATTTACCAAACATTATATCACTAAATATTAAAATTATACAACCAATTAAAAAGCCTAAAGATACTACTAACCAAGATACCATTCCTAAAGAATTAGCCGTATTAATCGCCGGATTTAAAAGGGACCAAAAAGAAGCAGAAACCATTACCCCAGCAGAAAGGCCCATCATCGCATCTAAGACAACGCCATTTACTTTTTTAAAGAAAAAAACCAAGGCTGCTCCTAAAGCTGTTATACCCCAAGTCATCAGTGTTGCTAAAAGTACTTGAATATATACATTTGCATTAATATAAAAATTTATCAATTTAAACACCCTATTATAATATAGATAAATTTTTGCCTAAAAGTGTAGGCAAAAAAGAACCATTAAGGTTCAATAATTTTATTTTTTCACAAAATTCCCCAGTGGTAAAAATATAATGTTGTATATGTAGCAACTAAATAATTTTGAATACTTTCTGTATTAGCTAAATATAAAGCCAATTTATCAGTTCCATTAATATATCTGAACCCAACTTATTAGTTGTTATTACTGCAGCCATTTTCGTATTTTCTTTATATATTAGTTGAAAAATAATCAAAATTGCTGCAACAATTACGATTATTAACATTATATTCTTTTTATTAAGCAGCAATGTAAGTCTTATTTTCTAGACACTATTATTAACTAAATTATTATCTATCTATAAATATTTCTTGAGTTATAAATTTTAATAATAATTAAAAAAGCAATGAAATTTTAATTCATTACCTCTTAAATGTTTAAAAAATTTAGATGTGCATCATAGTTTTAAGCACCTGCTTTTTTGATTGTACATGCTTTAGCGCTAACAGCTGCTGATAATTGGATATTTACATCTTTTAAATAGTTTTGAGCTACACCAGTATTTGTCAATTTTAATGAAACTTGAACAGTTTTTGACGTATCTTCACTTGTTAGAGTAATTGTTCCGGTCTTTGAAACATTTTCGGCTCCATTGGATATTTCAGTTAAGTCAACTTCTGTACTAGATCCGGATTCAATTTTATCAGCATAAATTGTTAAAACTAAATCTCCCTTTACTAGTTGAGTAAAGTTTACTAAACCTTCAAGTGGTGTAACTGTTACAGTATAAGGACATTCATAAGTAACACCTGCTGCTCCATCTTTTAATTCGGCAGTAGCAATTGTATGCTTTACTTCTGTATCACTATATGCTGTTGCATCATTAGTGTGTGCGTCTCCCACATTACTTACAGCATAATAAGGTTTTTTAGTTGCTACGTCATCAGTCATTTGCGCAGCTCCAACTTTTAAAAGTAATTGTTGATCTGTTCCTTTTATAGATATAGAACCTGGATTAGCTACCGTAACATTAGCAGATGTATTTGTTGGGTTACCAGAAACACTCAATGAAAAATATGCAAAGGTTGCTCCGACCACAGCCACAAGTAATGTCGCTACTGCTATTACTGTTAGTAACATTGTGTTCTTCTTTTCCATCATTATTTCCTCCTCTCAATTTTGAATTTTATTTTAGATTATATTAATTTTATTATCCTTCTTGATGTAATTGACAATCTCCTCCTGTCACAACTACTGTTGCATCTAAAGTTTTTCCCGCTAATTTATTTTGTCCTGTATCTCTATTTTCTAAATATAACTCGGTAGTTACTTTTTTAGTTTCTCCACTTGCTATAGTAATTGATCCATTAATCACATCTTCATAATTCTCAGCTTTTAATGTTGATAAGTCTAATTCTTTTTTACCTTCTTCGCCAATACCATCACCTTTAATAGTTAAAACTAAATCACCAGAAACTAAACTACCGGTTTCAGCTAAAACCGCTTTTAGATTTGTTCCTGCTGTAACTGTAACAGTATAGGCACAAGTATATTTTACGCTAGATTCTCCGTTTTGGACAGTAAACTCAGCTATTTCATAAGGCTTAACTTCATTATAAGAAAATTTTTCTCCTTCACCAGCTTCGGTATAGTCAGTATTGTCTAACGCATAATATTTACCTTGAGCATCTGATGCCATTTGGGCAACGCCTAAATCCATTTTTAAACTAACTTTTTTGTCAGTTAAAAGGACAGTACTAGGGTTAGTGGCTTTAACTTGAGCTTTGGTTGCTGTACTTTGATTATCTACTGTTAAACTAAAATATGCAAACGTTGCGCCTACTACTGCTACTAATAATGTTGCTACTGCTATCACTGTCAATAACATCGTGTTCTTCTTTTCCATCTTCCTTCCCTCCCTTCTTCCTTTTTCCCAGAAATATCTTTCTCTTCTATATTTCTTTCCTCCCCCCTCCGCGGGGCACCCTATTATTCCATCCTTCTCCCACGCATCAAAAAAAGAAAGGTCTCCCTTTCCCCTTCTTTTG
>CANQXW010000012.1 GCA_947627925.1 uncultured Bacilli bacterium
ATTAAAAAACTCTCGCTTTTCCCTTTATTTATGGGACTTTATGAGAGTTTTTATTATTAACAACTGACAAACTCAAGTCTATATTTTAAATCAAGAAAAAGATATCTATTTGACATCTACTAAAAAATTTAAAATAATAATATCATATAGATATCGGGGAGAGGATAAAATTATGAGAAAAGAATGCATATTAAGAATTGATGAAGATTTATATGAAGAAGTTAAGAAATTAGCAGATAAAAATGAAAGAAGCGTAAATGCGCAAATTGTTTATACTCTTAAAAAAGAAGTAGAAAAAGATAAAGAAAAAGAGACTAAAAAAGAAGATAATACTATTAAAAACTAGTTATCTTCTTTTTTAATTAAATCGTTATAGACTTTATTTAGAATATTATCGATTCGATATTCTAATATTTTATAATATAATTCTTTTTGTTCATCACTAATTATCAAAATATCATTTTGATAATTAGGTAATTCATTAAATATTTCTTTTAATTTTTGTTTATTTATTTTAGGAAATATTCTTTTAACTACTTCATTACAATCTTTATTACTTTCGCTTTCGATATATTTCAAAGGATTAATAGTTTTACCATTAATTTTAAAAATAGAAATGGCACTATCATAAGCTGTTTGGAAAAATTTATCCTTATTATTTAGTAATTCTAAAAATCTTTCTGGAGAATTTTTATTATAAAATGAAGAACCATTATCATATACGGGAGCGCATCTTAAAGAACCAGTTTCTTTATTATATATTAATCCCCAATTGGCTTCATTACGATCATTATTACTAATTAAAGCATCAATAACAAACATATCCCAAAATCTTGTTTTTAATTCAGGAACTTTTTTGAAATAATGATTATTATCCATTAAAAATATAACTTCTTCTAAATCAAAATCTGAAGAATGTCTTTCTGCTAAATATTTTTCAATATTTTCTTCATATTTATTTTTAATGGCATTATAATCAATAATCTCTTCCGTATTTCCTAAAAAATCTTTACATGCTACAACTAATTTACTCTTAAAAACGCCCAAAATAGTTTTATGGGTATCAATACCTATAGATTCATAAATATGAGAACCTAGATATTCTGATAAAGGTGATGAATTATAATAAGATTTATTTTCTAATTTTATTAATTTGGAAAATTTTAATAAATAATTTTCCTTATTAATTAAAATATTTAATTTACTACCTGAATGGCCACCATAACTTTTATCAGTTACTGGATAATTTTCAAAATTATAAATCTTAATCATATATACCTCCTTTAAATATGTAAGGGATCAATATCTATTTCTAAATTAACTTTATTTTCATTTAGATAAATACTATCTAAATATTTTAATATTTTAAATAGTTTATCATCAAAACGATATTTAATAACTATTTGGAAACGATAAGTATTATTAAATTTAAATAAACTAGCGGTAGAGGGTCCTAGAACAATGGATGAAGAAGAAACATTTTTCTTTAAGTAATTTACTATTTTAGTGGCATTTTCTAAAGCTATATTATAATCTTTAGAAACTATTTTTAAAGCTACTAAATAATAATAAGGGGGATACTTTAAAATTTTTCTAATATTCATTTCATAAGCAAAAAATTTATTAAAATTATTTTCTTTAACACAAGATAGAACATAATTATCGGGATTATAAGTTTGTAAGATTACTTCTCCTTTTAAATTAGCTCTACCCGCTCTACCACTTGCTTGATATAAAAGAGCAAAAGTTTTTTCATTACTTCTAAAATCCGGTATATTTAAAGAGCTATCGGCATTAATAACGCCCACTAGAGTAACATTCGGAAAATCTAGTCCCTTACTAATCATTTGGGTACCCAGTAAAATATCATATTCATGATTGCGGAAACTTTGAATTATTTTTTCGTGGGCACCTTTCTTAGATGTGGTATCTTGATCCATTCTAATAACTTTCGCATCAGGGATTATTTTTAATAATTCTTCCATCACTTTTTCCGTACCCATACCTAAATAATTAAGACCATCTTCATGACAATTAGGACACTTATCATCTTTGGAAGTAGTATAGCCACAATAATGACATCTTAAATTATTAGATGATTTATGATAAGTTAGGGTAATATCACAATTAGGACATTTATAAGTAAAACCACAAGAAGAACAATTAATAATGGTGGAATAACCTCTTCTATTTAATAAAAGTAATGCTTGCTCTTTCCTTTTTAGAGTTTCTTTTAATTTTTCTAATAAAACATCACTAAATATAAAATTCCTTTTTTTAGCTTCCATGACCATATCGACAATGGTTACTTTAGGAAGAGTACCTTCTCCGGCTCTTTTCGTAAGTTTTAAATGTTTATAAACACCTTTCATAGCTCTTGCTCTTACTTCTAAAGTTGGAGTTGCACTTCCTAAAACCACCGGGCAATTATGATATTCGCCTCTTTTTAGAGCAATATCTTTCGCATTATATCTAGGCATATTATCTTGTTTAAAAGTATCACTATGTTCTTCATCAATAATAATCATACCAATATTTTTTAAAGGCACAAAAATAGCGGAACGGGTTCCAACGACAACACTAACTTCTCCTCTTATTATTTTTAAATATTCATCATATTTTTCGCCATTAGAAAGAGCACTATGGAAGATGGCTACACTAGAACCAAACCACTCATAAAAGCGATTAACTAAAGCTACCGTTAAGCTAATCTCTGGAATTAGCATAATCGCGGTCTTTCCCTTTTTAAGGGTATCTTCAATTAAATTTAAATACACTTCCGTTTTACCAGAACCAGTTATCCCTTCTAAAAGAAAAGTCGTAAAAGAAGGAGTATTTTTTATTTCTTCAAAAGCTTGCTCTTGTTCTTCATTTAATTTATGTTTAATGACATTATTATTTTTTTCTTTTTGAATGCGATATTCTTGTTCTTTTATTTCTTTAATTAATTCTTTTTCCTTTAAGGATTTTATGGTATAAGAATTATAATCTTTTTTTAAGACTTTTTCTTCTTCTAATAAAGTTTTTAAAAGAAGAGTCTGATTATTTTCTTTTTCTATTGTTTTTAAATATTTTTCTATTTCTTCTTTAGATTTATTTAAAGTTAAATAAGTTTTGTAATAAGTATAATTAGTATCATTATCTTTTATTTTTAAAGAAGCGGGAAGCATAGTTTGATAAGCGGATATTTTAGGACATAAAGTTTTTTCTTCTAAATATAATCCTAATTTTAATAATTCATCATTTAATATTAATTCCGGATCTACTACACCTACGATTTCTTTTAATTCATAAGCATCGGTAAAATTATCTTTTATTTGCATGACAAAACCATTGATAATTTTACTACCAAAAGGTACTTTTACTTTCATTCCGGGTTTTAAAATATTTACTAAATTATCAGGAATTTTATAAGTAAAATATTTATCAATTTTTTTCGTAGGATATTCAATTAAAACTTCGGCATACATATTATACTCCTCTTAAAATTAATTATAAAATAACTAAAGAAAAAAAGAAAGTATTTAAACACTTTCTTAAAAATCATTCCGAAACCGGATGTTTACCATAACCAACCATACCTACTTGGCCATCTGCAAAACCTATTTGACCATCCATTTCTAAAATAACCCATTGATGCGTCCAAGCATTTTCATTAGCATGAGTCCAAGAATAGCCTAATTCCTCTAACACTTGACCTAAGGCTCTTGTAGCTCCAGCACAAGATGATTCTCCTTTAACGAATACGCCATAAGGTGTTCTATAATCTAGACCACTTTCGACATGAACTCCTTTATAATAATAACTAGATACAATGGAAGCAGCCTCTCCTACTTTATCAATATCTTTAGTATAACCTTTAGCTAAAACTTCACTGGCTATTTGTTTAGCGATAGCGCTTGCTTCTTTGTCTTTCTTGCAAGCATCTTGATCAGTTGATTTATAACCTCTTTTAGTTAAAATGCTTTTGGAAGTTGTACAAGTGTTAGAACTAGAACTAGAGCTAGAGTTAGAATTAGAAGGAGTACTTGGCTTAGGAGTACTGGTAGTCGTTTTCGGTTTTTCTTTAACTGTTACCGTAAAATCTACTTCTACTTTATTACCATTATGATCAATAGCTACCGCTTTAACTTGATAACTACCTACCTTTGTAAAATCTACTTCTCCTTCAATAGTTACTTCAATATTTCCTTCCCTTTCATCATAAGCGGTAATTCCTTCTTTTATATCAATTGAATTATTAATGATTGTTTCTTTATCTTTAACTCCACTTATTATTGGTATAATAGTATCACTAACTTCGATATTATAATTTTTACTAGTTTTTAAATCTTTACTCATTTCTTTAAATGTTCGATATTTAAAATTATTTTGGAATATTACTTTTAAAGTAATATTACCAATATTATCAAATAAAATATCTTCATTTTCTAATAATTTATGATCATTATAATAAATAATAATTTCAGTATTTTTAGCTAAATTATCTTTAATTACTAAATTATTTAAAATATCTTCATAAGTCCATTTATCTAAATATTCAATATTTTGATCATAATCTTTATAACCTTCTTTATTTTGCTTGATAATATTTTGCATTATTGTTTCATATTTATTAGAAATAATTTTATTAGCAACATAAAATGTTCCTAATAAAAGAATTAATAAAATTAAAACAATAATACTTATAATTAACCCAATCTTTTTCTTTTTCATCATCATCACTATCTAGTATTAATTCTAAATCATTTTCTATACAAAATAAATTCCAAAAAAATTGTCATAAGTAAATTTATGACAATTAATTTTCTGGTGTTTCAAAATCTTTAAGTTCGCCATCACTAGCTAAAATTTTATTTACTTTAGCCGTAGCGTTATTTAATTTCTCGCTACAATCTTTAGCAAGTTCCATCGCTTCGGTATATTTGATAATAGCATCTTCCAAAGGAACATTACCACTTTCTAATTCTTTTACTAAATCTTCTAAATCTTTTAAATTACTTTCAAAAGTTTTTTCACTAACGTTATTTTTTTCTTTCTTTTCTTCTTTCATTTTTATTCTCCCTTCTTTTCCGTTCTTTTAAGGATAGGTCCTACTTCTACTCTTTCATCTTCTGGATCTATATCTAACCATTTATCTAATCCTAAAGATGGAGTTTCTCTTTCATTCCGTGTATCATCAGGATAAAATAAATTCCAAATTAGACTTTCCAATTCTTCTTTTGTTGCTTTTAAATTACTAATGTAATTAATAATTACTTCTAAACTTTCATCAATATCTTTTTCTTTAGCTCTAGCTAAATCTCTTTCTTCTATTAATCTATCTACTTCCGGATTTTTAATATCTTCATCATCATATGTTGGCAAATTACTAATGATATAATAATAAGAAAAAATCGATACACCATTAATCATTAAAAAGCAATACAAGGCTAAACCATATTTCACTATATAATAAATAATCTTTAAATCTTCAACAACAGGACCAGTAAATATAACAAAGCCACCGAGAAGAACAGATGCTATAAAACCTATAACTGATTTTCCGGCATATTTAAATTTAAGTTTTTTCCTTAAATGCATAATATCTAGGCGTAATTTAGACTTTTTCTTAATAATTTTATCATCTAAATCTTTAATATCATGACTTACTTTTTCTTTTTGTCTTTCTAAATCTTCTTTAACAATTTCACTTTTTATAATTCTTTCTTCTAAAGGATTATATCTTTCCTTATATTCTTGTAATTTTTCTCTATTTATCATTTTAAAACCTCCTGAACTACGCTGATAACTTCTCCTTCATGAAACTTTATATTTATTATATCATTAACTTTTAATTTTTGGCTATCTTTTATTACTTTGCCATCTTTTCTAACTAAAGAATAACCATTACTTAAAATATTTAGAGGATTTACTAGTTTTAAAGTATTGATTAAATAATCTAAATGATTATGTTCTTTAATTAAGAATTTATCCATTATATTATTTAAATTATCTTTTAACCCTTTTAAGATATTTTCATTAATATTTATTAAAGATGTAGGACTTACTAATTTTACTCTATTAATACTCATTTCTAAATTATGTTTTCGGATATTTAAGTAATTATCCATATTCTTTTTTAAATCATCCATAAGTTTATCTAATCTTTGTTCTTTTAATTCATAAAGACTCATCGGATTTTTTAAAATAAAAGAATTTTTTAAATTATAAAGTTCAATAAATTTATTATTAACTAAGGTCTTAATATTTTTATTAAGTCTTATTTTAAATTGGCCAATTAATTCATTGATATCTTTAACAGTGGGAACCGCCATTTCAGCGGCACCTGTTGGCGTTGGGGCTCTTAGGTCGGCCACAAAATCGGCAATAGTAAAATCAGGCTCATGGCCAACAGCACTAATAATCGGCGTCTTCGCATTATAAATGGCTCTAGCCACTATCTCTTCATTAAAAGCCCATAAGTCTTCAATGGAGCCGCCTCCTCTGCCAACGATTAAGATATCACAATTATATGTATCCGCTACTTCAATTTGTTTCACGATATTGGGGGCCGCATATTCTCCTTGCACTAAAGTTGGAAATAAAATAGCTTCACATAAAGGATATCTTCTTTTAATGGTGCTCATAATATCTCTAACGGCCGCTCCCGTATCAGCAGTGACAATGCCGATTCTTTCGGGAAATTTCGGAATTGGTTTTTTATGTTCTGGATTAAATAATCCTTCTTTAAATAATTTTTCTTTTAATTTTTCATATTCAATATATAAATTACCTAAGCCATCAAGTTCCATTTCTTCCACATAGACTTGATAACTACCGGAAGCCGGATACGCGGAAATTCTTCCCTTTATTAAAACATTCATGCCATCTTCTGGACTAAAGGTTAAACTACGGGTATTACTTTGAAACATCACCGCATTAATTCTTCCCGCATCATCTTTTAAAGTAAAATATAAGTGTCCTCTTGTATGACTTTTAAAATTCGAAATCTCCCCTTTTAAATAAATTCTATTTAAAAATAAATCATTATCTAATATAGCTTTAATATATTCATTAATTTCTGATACTGATAAATATTTCGGCTCCATTTTTCATCCTCTTTTCTCTTAATTTAATTATAATAAGCCTATCTTATTAAATCAATATTTAAATTAACTTATTGTTTTCATTCTTTTTTTCTTGCCATGCCTCTGTCATAATATCATAAATTTTTTGATATCTATTTAAAATATCTTCTTTAGGTACTTTTAAAGGCACATAACCATCTTTAGTAATAATGACTTCTTCTTTTTCAATTATCTCTAATATTTTAGTTAAATACTCGGGAGTAAATAAATAATACATAGATTCAAATAAAGATAATAAATCCTCTGATGCCTTCTCTAAAAAATAGGTAATATTTACTTTTAAAGGATTATCACTACTTAAATCCGTTTCTAAATCATAATCAATTTTAGTGGGAAAATAAGACATCTTAGGCTTAATATCATTTTGGAAGGAATGCTCATTATCAAAAATAACGATTCTATCCTCATCATTCTTTTTAATAACGCCCCAATTTCTATTATGAAAATCATTAAAGCCAAAAAATAAACTAAGTAAATACATGGCCATTATATCTTTTAATAAAGTAGGATTTTCGCCATAGTAATTTTCTAAAACATGAAAAGATTCTTCTACCGAAGCATTAGTATTTGAGCCAATGCCTAGGCTAGAAGCTAAATTAAAAGGTCCAATACTTTCCATATCTTCGCTTAAGACAAAACATTCATTTTCTCTATTATCTTTATATTCAGGAATATAAAGATAATACTTAGGACAAACAAGACCTAAAATCTCGGCAACCTTACTAATAATTATTTCGGATACCGCTCTTAAGTCAAAAGTTTTCCGATATTTAACATAAAAATCACCAGCCATTAAAGAAACTTTTACCGCATCAATATTTTCTTTAACCCTTTCAATTTTTACTTTATCATATTCCGTTAAATTCATTCTTTAGATACCTTATCTAAAACGGCATTAATAATTTTTCGGACATTATCATCACTATATTTTTTCGCAAGTTCTACCGCTTCATTGATAACCACTATTTCCGGAGTATCTGTATAAAGTAATTCAAAGATTCCCATTCTTAAAATAGAAGCTCCGGTTCTATCAATTCGATCAATAGACCAATCTTTCATATATTTATTAGCTATTTCATCGAGTTTATCTTGATAAGTAACAACGCCATAAACAATATCTTTGACAAAATCATTTTCAATATCTAAATTATCTTTAATTAAATCATCAATATTAGTTTTATTATTTTTCTTAAATAAATCCCATTGATATAAAATAATCATGCATTTTTCTCTTAATTCGCTTCTTGTCTTTGCCATAATTCACCACTTCTTAAGTATATCATTATTTTAATTTAATTACTATTATTTCTTTTTAAATCATATAAATAATTTAACGCTTCCATCGGAGTCATATTTAAAGGATCAATACTTTCTAATTTCTTTTTTAAACTATCTTCTTCCTTTTTTTCCTTTTCTTCAAAATCAAAACTTAATTGGACTCTTTCTTCACTTTTATTTACCTTCTTACTACCCGATTCATAATCTTCTAAGACTTCACTAGCTCTTTCTAATAAATCACTAGGCATACCCGCAAGTCTTGCCACATGAATACCATAACTTTTATCAATGGCACCATTTTTAACTTTATGTAAGAAAGTTATTTCCCCATTATTTTCCACCGCTTCAACATGAACATTTTTAATCGTTTTATATTTTTTCTCTAAACTAGTTAGTTCATGATAATGGGTGGAAAATAAAGTTAAGGCTTTGATATTAGTATTAATGTATTCAAGGATGGCTTGAGCTAGGCTCATCCCATCATAAGTAGCAGTTCCTCTTCCGAGTTCATCAAAGATAATTAAACTATTTTCGGTCGCATTGATTAAAGCATTTTTCGCTTCTTTCATTTCCACCATAAAAGTAGATTCCCCACTTACTAAATCATCAGAAGCACCAATTCTTGTAAATATTTTATCAATAATCGGAATATTTGCTTTTTCAGCAGGCACAAAAGAACCCATTTGAGCCATCAAAATAATAATAGCTACTTCCCTCATATAAGTGGATTTACCACTCATATTAGGTCCCGTGATTAAAAGAGTACTTGAAGTATTATCCATAAAACAATCATTAGAAACATAGTTATCACCCGAAACAAGTTCCACAACAGGATGACGTCCTTTTACGATTTCTAATTTCTTTTCATTATTTAAAGTAGGCCGCACTAAATTTAATTCTTCACTACAAATAGATAGGGATAAAATAGCATCAAGTTCACTAATCATATCAGCAGTTTTTTTAATCTTTAAAACTTCTTTTTTTATAGTATTTTTAATTTCGATAAATAAATCATATTCTAGATTAATAATCTTTTCTTCGGCATTTAAAATTAAAGATTCTTTTTCTTTTAATTCCGGTGAAATAAATCTTTCACAATTAGTTAAAGTTTGTCTTCTTTCCCAACCAAAATTTTCTTTAACTTCTTTCGCTTGAGCTTTCGATACTTCAATAAAATAACCAAATACTTTATTAAAGCCTACTTTAATATTTTTAAGTCCCGTATCTTCTTTTATTTTATTTTCAAAAGTACTAATAAAGTCTTTACCACCACTTCTAATACTTTTTAATTCATCTAATTCTTTATTATAACCATCTTTAATTAAATAGCCTTCCCTAGTACTAATCGGTGGATTTTCATATAGGCTTGCCTCTAGTAAAATATAAATATCTTGATGCGTATCAATATCCATATCAAAGCCTAAAGTGCCAATTATTTCTTTAATTCTTGGTAGTACCTTTAAACTATTTTTAAATTGGAGTAAATCTCTTCCATTAACACTACCCGCGGTAATCTTCCCACATAATCTTTCAATATCATATATTTCATATAATAAATTTTTTAATTCATCTTTTAAAATAAAATTATTATTTAAAATTTCAATCTTATCATAACGTTTATTAAGTTCTTTTATATCTTTTAAAGGGTGCATTAAAAAACTTTTAAGTTTTCTTGAACCCATCGCTGTTTTACATTTATCAAGTAACCATATTAAAGAATAGGTTCGATCTTTTAATCTAAGCGTTTCAAATAATTCTAAGTTTCTAACGGCATGAATATCCATTTCTAAATAATCTAATTTTTTAATTACTTTTACTTCATTAAAATGAGATATATCTTTTAATTCTTTAACATTTAAGTAATAGAATAAATGATTTACTCCTCCTTTAGCTCTCGCATCATTTAAATTATTTAAAAATGGTAAATCTTCTTCATAATATAAAGAAGAAAAAACTACATCTAAACCATATTTATTTTTTAAAGTATCGACTAAAGAAACATTCGAATTATCTAAAAGAACTACTTCTTTAATCCCTAAACTTAATATTTCACTAATTAACTCTTCTTCTTTTAAAGGAATAGTTAAACTGCATAATTCTCCCGTCGAAACATCAGCATAAGTAATTATATATATATCATTAAATTCTAAAATACTGGCTATATAAGAATTATTTCTTTCATCTAATAGTTCATAATCGGTTATTGTTCCTTTACTAATAACATCAACTACCCCTCTTTTAACGGTATCTTTAGTCGTTTTAGGATCTTCTAGTTGTTCACAAATAGCCACTCTATAGCCTTTATTAACTAATTTTTCTAAATAACTCTTAACAGCATGATAAGGAACCCCACACATCGGCACTCTTTCATCTAAACCACAAGATTTACCGGTTAAAGTAAGCTCTAATTCTCTTGAAGCAGTAAGTCCATCTTCAAAAAACAATTCATAAAAATCGCCAAGCCGAAAGAATAGAAGTTCATCTTCATATTCATCTTTTATTTCCATATATTGTCTCATCATGGGACTTAATTTTGATCTGTCTACTTCATTTCTTTTCATGACGTCTATTATACTATTTTTACCATTTATTTACAATACAAAAAGGTTAAGACTTTCTAATTGAATTTCTTAACCTTCATTATATACTATAAAATAAAAATTATATATGGATTTCCAAAAGTTCCTTCTCCACCGACCCCAATACTTACTCCGGATTCAAGATAGAAGACTGGACGAACCGCAAACGGCTCGGTCAAAATGCCGCCGCTCGCACCCCCGGTATAATATACATACCGCGCACGGTACCTGCTGTTGCTGCTAACGTAACCATACCTGGTCATGGTCCATTCAGCAACCGCTGTTGGGGTAATTGATCCTGACGGGGTGTTGTCCTTGCCTTTTAAACCATTTTGAATAAATAGCCAATTGCTTGTATCGTTATTCCCTGCATATAAATAATCACTTAAGTACATTAATCCTATTTTGGCATTTTCAATACTTTTTGTTCTTTCGTTTTGAAATAATGTTGGGTTACTACTTGATGTCGAGTCACCTATGTAATATGTTGTCGGTGATATTAATTTTGTCCATGTTTCGTCTTGCATATAACTATATTTGCTGTTTCCTATAAATATATTTGGATAATTATATGTATCTGTACTTGTTCCGTTTAATCTTTTATATAAATATGCATCTGGCCAGGTTATATTTGATGTATAACTATTGTACCATTGGAATCCGCTTGTGCTTCCTTGGACTAACTTTGTCGCTTTGATTATTTTTAGTCTTCCTTCTATATCTATTCCTATTATTCTATACATGTATAAATCCATATTGTCTTTACATGTTTGTTGATTTTCTACTCCAAAACATATAAAGTTATCTGTTACCGTTCTATAATCTCCTACAAATCTTCTTAAATCATCTTTAACATTACCAGATATTGTTTTATTTCTAGCATCCAATTCTTCTTCAGTTTCTAATGTGAATCCTGCAGAATTTTGATCAATGAATTCTACAGCATTTTGAACTGTTCCTGTACCTCCTGGCGTTTTACCAAAGAATAATGAACAATATATTGTTTTATTTGAGGTTATAGTTGCTGTATGACTTGAATTATCAAATGACAATACTTCTTCAGCGGGTACTTCTACATGATTTCCATAATAACATTCGGCTTTTTCGTATTCTTTGTCAGTTGGCCATGAAGTCATCCCTTCTTGTAATTCGCCATCTATATAATAGGCTAAAGTACTTTTGCTTTTTATATTTTCATTATAACTTACTTTTGTTATATCTTTATTACTAAAGGTTTTAAATGTTAGATACATTATAGGTATTTCTATTATTAATAATGCTATTAATATTATTTTATATACTTTTCTCTTCTTCATTAATCTTTATCCCTCCACTTTATTAAAATAGGCGTAGCATAAATCTGGTACTTTATATTTAGCTTTTAATTTATTATTTTCATATGTTATCTCTGTTTGGGTAGATGTATCTTTATTATTACATTCATAACTATCTAATCTATATCCACTTTTTGGTATCTCTTGGATTGTATATTTCTTATCGCCTTTTTCTTTTACTATTGTTCCTTCATTTGATTCTACTAATGCTATCACGTTGATATCTCCATTTAATTGATCATATTTACTAAAGTCGATATTGTAATATAACCTACATACTATTTGATGAGGTTTATCTTCACTTACGGTTATTTTTAAATTTCCTTCTTCATCAAAGCCATAATTACTATATTTTACTTTATCATTATCTATCTCACTTTCTTCCGGTATACAATTACTCTTACTCTTTACTAAGGTATATTCTTTTATATCTACGGGTGCTGTTTCTAATACTACATATTCTTTGGGATTAAATATATCTTGAATATAATATAATAAGTTTATATCAGTATTAGTATCTAATGGTGTTGTATCTCCTTTGGCAAATTCTCCTATTTTAGTACTTAATATAGGTAGTTCATTACTACTACTATAATAGGCATAAGAATTATGTGATGAAATAAGCCATATAACTTGGATAATAATTACTAATGCAATTATTATTAAACTTTTATATTCTTTAATAGTATTTAAGATTTTACTTTCCTTTATTTTCATTTAAACCAATTCCTTTATTTGTTGCTAATACCGAATTAGAATGACAGAATAAATAATTCTTTTACTTTTATTTTTGATAATATATACATAGGGAATTATATAATTCTACTGGTCTTAAAATCGATATCCGCTTTATTTTAGATATAAATTATTATCTTCTTTTATGCTCATATTTGAATTATATCTATAATTAAATTTTAATTCATTTATGAGCCTGTGTCAATAATTTTTTCTTATTGTGGTATATATTTAGTTGATGGGATATGGATAGATTAAAAGAATTAAGAAAAGAAAACAATTTAAGTCAAACCGAATTAGCTAATCTAATTCATATGAGTCAAACGGGTTATTCACAATATGAAAGACATACCCGAAAGATATCTTTAGAAATATTAATTAAACTAGCTAACTTTTATCAAGTATGTATTGATTACTTACTTTGTTTAACTGATAATAAAATACCTTATAGTAAATCTAAAATTAATTTAGAAAGTAATAATCATCGGTTAAAAGAAATAAGAGAAGATAAAGATCTATTACAAGAAGATATAGCTAAAGTTTTAAAAATGAGTCGTAAAGGTTATTCCCACTATGAATCATATTATAGCGAAATACCAATTGATAAATTAAAAGAATTAGCCTTATTTTATAATGTTAGTATAGACTATTTACTCTATTTAACTGATGAGAGAAAACCCCATAAAAGAAATACAAAATAAGTTGTGAATTATATAAATTTATAGTATAATGAATATGTCAAGGAAACTTGAATAAATTAAAAAAGGGAACATTCAGTTTACTGAATGTCTACCAAAATATTTGGCTAGACATTTAAGTCATCGCTGGCTTAAGTGTCATTTTTTTATTACTACTATCATAATGATAAGAAGAAATAAAATGATAGCAACGAGCTTAAGAGTTTTAACAATAAAAGTCTTAACGGTCATCTTTACCAAACCCCCTCTCTATTAAGATTAGAGGTAGACACTCAGAATAGCTGAATATTCCTTATAAATATAATAGCAAACTATTGTTTTTAAAGTCAAGAAAAATATGCGGACATTATGATACTTTTTAAATAATTAATCTCATCTAAATTAAATCAATAAATAAGTTGTTAACCATATAAATTTATAGTATAATGAATATGTTAAGAAAACATTCAGTTTACTGAATGCCTACCCAAAAATTGGTTGGACATTTAAGTCATTGAATTAAGTGTCATTTTTTTATAACTATTATCATAATGATAAGGAGAAGTAAAATGATAGTAATGGAGCGTAGTACTTTAATACAAGACATTCAGTTATTCTGAATGTTTTCTTATATATAAAAATAAATTAATATTTAGACATATAAAAAGTTCACTATTCCAGTGAGCTTATATCTTTACCTTTAATGAGTCTAATCATAACACTTATAAATATGGATAATAAAGCTGGTAATCTAAAGGATAATAATAATCTTATAGTTTTATTAAGCATTACTCCTTTAACCGTATATCCAGTTCTAAATAATAAGAGAACAACTGGGGTAAAAGGTAATTGATCTGTAAAATAAATTGTTGTCATGGCAATAACATTTAAAAAGGCTGGCGATACTAAAAGTAATATATAATAAATTATTGCTGATTTAATATTGCCTCTTAAAGCAACAATAAAAGTAATAATTGCTTCTAAAACTAAACTAACAATTAATAATATATTATGATTAACTCCCGCTATTTCAATTAGACATAAGACAAATACTAATATGACATCTAATAATAAATAAGCGGAAATAATTAGTGGTATATGGAAATTCTTATCCATATTTATAAATCCCTTTTTATCCATATTTATCAACCCTTTATATTTTCATTAATTCTTCTTCTTTTTCTTTAACTTTTTCATCAACTATTTTATTATATTTATTAATAAGTTCTTGAACATCTTCTAAATATAATTTTTCTTCATCTTCTGGTAATTCTTCTTTTTTAATTTTATCATTATCTTCTTGGCGTATATTTCTTAAAGCTATTTTGGCTTCTTCACCTAAAGATTTAGCCATTTTAACATATTCTCTTCTTCTGTCTTCCGTAAGTTCCGGAACAGTTAAAATAATCATTTCACCATTATTACTTGGAGCAATTCCTAAATTAGATTCATTAATAGCTTTTTCAATATTTTTTAAAGCACTTCGATCAAATGGCTTAATAAATAATTGCTTAGCCTCCGGAACTGTAATATTAGCAATACTATTAATTGGGGTCATATTACCATAATACTCGACCATTAACCCATTTAGCATGGCGGGATTAGCTCTTCCGGCTCTAATAGCTACTAATTTATTATCTAATGATTCAATGGCTTTTTGCATTTTAACTTCGGTATTTAAATCCATTATTATTTAACCTCCATATCTTCATTATAATCCACTTGCGTGGTTTTGACAAGATATGTTATGCACAAATGACCATAATTATTAATGTATAAACCATAATTATCTAAATCATTAATTGTCTCATCAATTTTAATAACATTAGTGCCATCCACACTAGATTGTTTACCATCTAAATAAGTTCTCATTGTATTTTTAACATCATCCATAGTTAAATGATAAATATTTAAAATTTCTTCTTCAGTTAAATAATCGCCAGTTTTAACATCAAAAACATAACTTCTTGTTTTATTAAAAGTGATATCATCAAAACAAGAAAAATTATAATCTTTTAAAACTAAACTTATATAATTATTATATTCATAATTTTTATATTCCCTAAACATCAAAGAATAAATATTATCATAATCATATTTCTTAAGTTCACTACTTATTAAATCGCCATCTTGAATATACCGAATATTATCTTTATAAATTTTATTTTCTTTTTCTAAATTTTCATTTAAAGTTTCTTGCGTTGTTAAATTAATAACGACATCTTTATAATAAATTTCGCCTTCTTCACTAATGGTTTCTTCATTTTTATAATAAATATAATCTTTATCTTCATCTATTTTATAGTCTTTATATTCTTCTTCTCTCTTACTATCAGCATTTTTCATTTCCGCAATTGTATAACGGGTATAGAAAAAACCCCCAATGGCAAGACCAATCACAATTATAATAAAAAATATAAAACCAAATTTATTTTTAAAACTATCTTCCATATATTCACCTATTTAATATATTCTTCTAATGCGTTTTTAAACATTTCTTTAGTTAACGCAATAGCATTTTCTGTATAATAATCTTCCGGAGTTGTATTACCTCTAATGATGGAAGTTTCATCAAAATAAGCAATTATTTCACCTTTTTTAACCACTAAAACGGTGGGAGCAGCTAAATCAGTTACTCCTTCATCACTCACCGGTGTATACACATTTAATTTATTCACTAATGTTTCATAAGTTCCATTAGATTCATCACGATCATCTAAAAAATCATAATAATATATTTTATCAAGTCCTACTTCTTTACCCACTTCATTTAAGTATTTGGCATAATAACTTGTCCATTTATTTTTGGGAAATCCTAATAAAATGACCCCACTTCGTCCATTAACCATATTTAAAACATCAGAAGCACTAGCAAAAACATATAAATTATCGGGAGTAATATTTTTATAAATATTACTAAATTTCTTGGCTTCCGTTTCACTACTATCAGTATAATTCATATTGCCAATAACGATAAATAATCCTATACATATTATATATAAGATAATATAGACAACCATTTGCGTTTTTGATTTAAATAATTTTTTCTTTTTCATTATCCATCAATTAAATTATAACAAAAATCTTGTCGTATTTTAAGGGGCAATTTCTTCCAATGTCAATTAAAGTAAAGAAAAAGAAGATTATTTATGATCTTCTTGAGTTACTTTTAACCTTCGTAAAGCTTTTGTACCTAAAAGGGAAATATCTATATCTTCTTCTTCGGTTTCATCAAAATAAGTCATAACCTCATCAATTACCGAAACGTTTGGATATGGCTCCCTATGAGGATTAGGTAAAACATTTAAAGTAATACCACAATTAGGAGTTAAAATATTATTTAAAGCAGCAATACTTTTAGTATAAAAATCATAGTCTTGAACATGGGCATCCATTGATTGTTGAAGGGCTTTTAACACATTTTCTTTATAAGCTGGACGTTCGCCATCAAAACTTTGTAAGAAAGAAAGATTAGATTCCACATTTAAACCAATAATGATGCAACATAAGGTAGTGGTAATATCAAAATGATGAAAATAAAAAGCTAAATTACCATAAAGTAAGCAAGAAATTAATTTGTAAACATCTGGATCAGTATAAGTATTTAAGAGATTGGCCATGGGAATGGCTAGTCCCTTCATACATAAAGTACGATCTTTTAAAATCATAGGAATCGGATTATCATAAGAAAGATAATTTAAAGAAGTTATAATATGAGCAGCACTTATAGCTAAATCACTTCGATTAACAATTTCATTTGTTCCGACAGTTTCAATAAAACTAGCAATCATTGGATTTTGTTGCTCACTAACTAATTTAGCTAGTTCTTCATTTGTTTGATATTTAATAGTATTTTCATTAGTTAAAACATTATAAAAAATTTCTAAAATACCTTTATTTTGACATTTTAAAATCATATCAACATAATCTAATAATTTATCTTCATGATATTTATCGCCAAATTTGGCGCATACTTTTTCAATATAAGAATATCTATAAGCTTCTTCTTCCGGAAGAACATCAATCATTTCTAAAATGGCAAATAATTTAGCGGGATAAACTTCAGCCGTAAAGAAATCGGTTAAAAATCTAGCTCCTTCTTTACATGAAGCATCTAATAAAAAATTAAAAGCTTTTAGAAAATTTTTTTCCTTATTTAATAAAGCATTTTTATGCATAGTTACTTCACACATTGCTAATAATTTATAGTCCGCATTCGCTATCTCTAATAATTCTAAACATTCCAATATGGTATCAGTGCTAAATTTAGGGGTGCCACTCGCCAGTTCTGTGGCCACTAAAGTGGCACTAGAAAAACAATCCGGATTAAATTTGGCTAATTTTTCTAATATTCTTTCATCTAAATTCATAATGGCTAATACTCTATCATTAGAATAATCTTTAACATTTTTTAATTTAGTTAATAAAACTTTTACTTCGTCTCTTTTCATAAATCCTCCACATGATTTTCTATTATATAATTATTTACTTTAAATGACAATAATTTTTTAATTCTTCTTTTTTCTTTCTCTTACCATTTTTCCAAAAGTAGCAGCTTCAATATTACTATCTTTAATAGCTTGATATTCTAACATAAGAGCTTCATCATAAGTGAATGCTTGTTTTAAACGTTTTGGTTTAGAGATAAATTCTGACTCATCAAGTTTTAAGCCAAAATATGGCTTTAATATATTATTAAATGAAGTAAATGCCCAATTAAATACAATGGGGTCTGCCTCTAAAGTTTTAAGAAAATCGGTAATATCTGTAAGTAATCTTAAGGCTTTCGTTCTTTTATCATATCTTTCTTTTAATAAAGTAATATTTTCTTGAACTTTATAGCCCAAGATTAACATAGCCAAAATATTACTAATATTTTCCGTAATACAAGAAGATTTTAATAAATTATAGATTAAAGAAGTTTCTACTTCATTTTGACTAAGGCTTAAAATAGAAGCCTTAATTAAAGATGCACCACTTTTAATTAAATCTTTATTAGTAAGTAAGAGACTAACTGGCATAGCGTTACTTGCTTTAGCATTTTGCAAAACTTTAATTGACTCTTCAACTAAATGAACTTCATATAATTCTGTTGAAGAACCAATTTCATATATATACCTAGCTAAATAACTTTGAGATGTACTAATAATATCAGCTAAAGAAACATTAAAATGATGTTTAATGGCTACTTTAGATACATAAGCATTATAAACATAATGAGCCATATCCTTAGTAGAACAATTTTGATAAATTTTTAGATATTTTTTTAAGGAATTAGAAGATAATTGATGATTATAAATGGCTTCAAAATCCGAAATTAAATATTCATTTAAAGAAGCAACATATTTGGCTACTTCTAAAGACATTCCTAATTCATAAATATGATCATCATTTAAAACTTTAATAATGGCTTTAACTTTAGTTTCATTTAAATTATGACTAATTAAATCCAGAGTGGGAATAATTAATTCTTCATGGCTTAAAAAGTATTCGGACTCCATTAAATAAATAACTAGATTACGAACGGGAGTAACAAATAATCTTTTACACTTTTCTAAAATAGTAATAACTTCATCTTTTGCTATGTTACTATATTGGTAAAAATCTAAAGCTATTTTTAAAAGATAATTAAAATCCATTAGATTAGTTTCATTAACTAAATATTCTAAAACTTGTTCATCAAGATTAAATAAAATATTATAATCATTTTCTTTTAAATTAATCTTTTGACATTTATTAATAAGTAATCCTAAAATATGTGTTTTCATAAACTAATCCCCTTAAACGTTTCCTATTATAGTATAATATGCGGAAGTTGGCAAGAAAAAAATCTGCTTTGTTAGCAGATTATTTATCACACTCTTCACAGATAACATTACCATTTTTTTCAACTAAAAGATTACCACACTTTTTACATACTTCTCCGGTTGGTTTATACCAAGTTGCATAATCACATTTAGGATAACCTGAACAGCCATAGAAAATTTTACCTTTCTTCGTTCTTCTTGCCACAATATCTTTATGACATTTTGGACATTCCGCAATCTTTTCAGCTGGATCTTCTTCTTTTTTATTCTTTTTAATATATTTACATTTCGGATAATTAGAACAAGCCACAAATTCGCCATATTTACCTTTTCTAATCACTAAGTCTCCTCCACATTCAGGACAAGTTTCCCCGGTTTGGGTTGGCGCTTTCTTTTCCATATTTTTTAAAGCATCTTCCATAATTGGCGCAAATTTATCATAGAATTCATGTAATACTTTAATATTATCTTTCTTAGCCTCAGCAATATCATCTAAATCTTTTTCCATATTTGCTGTATATTTGACATTAATAATATCACTAAAGTATTCTTGTAATTTATCCGTTGTTTCCATACCCATTTCAGTGGGAATAAATTTTTTATCTTCTACTTTAACATAATCATGATCTTTAATCGTACTAATAATGGTGGCATATGTCGAAGGACGACCAATACCTAAACTTTCTAATTCTTTAATCAAACTACTTTCCGTATAACGACTAGCGGGTTTCGTAAAGTGTTGATATTTATTAATGGCATCCGCTACGACTACATTACTTTTATATTCTTTAAAGTTCGGTAAGATTTTGTCTTCGGAATCTTCATATTCTTTATAAACTTTTAAATAGCCATCAAAAGTTAAGACGCTTCCTGTAGTTTTAAATAAATAATCATTATTTTCAAAAGTTACAGTTGTCGCTTTAACTTTGGCATCAGCCATTAGTGAGGCTAAACTTCTTAGATAAATTAATTTATATAATTTATATTCATCATTACTTAAGAAGGATCTAATACTTTCGGGTGTTCTTAAAATACTAGTGGGTCTAATACCTTCATGGGCATCTTGCATATTGGCATTTTTCTTCCCCGTTTTCGCATAGCCAACATATTCTTTACCATAAGTTTTTTCAATATAGCTTTTGGTACTTCCAATAAATTCATCAGAAAGGCGAACACTATCGGTACGCATATAGGTAATAAGACCGACTGTCTCATTAGATAAATCGACACCTTCATATAACTTTTGGGCTAGACTCATCGTTTTAGATGCCGCAAAGTTAAGTTTACTTGAGGCCATTTGTTGTAAAGTTGAAGTTTTAAATACTTCTCTTGCCACTTTCTTTTTATCTTTTTCTTCAATATTTTTAATATTAAAAGAATTAGATAATTTATTTAAGATTTCATCGGCTTCTAATTCCGTATTTATTTCAATGTCTTGATCTTTGTATTTAAATAGTTCGGCAGTATAATCTTTAAAATCAGCTTCAATAGTCCAATATTCTTTCGGAACAAAGGCGAGTATTTCTCTTTCTCTATCAACGATTAATTTAAGAGCTACCGATTGAACTCGGCCAGCACTTTTGCCACCCGTTTTATATTGCATTAATTTACTTAACCGAAATCCAATAATCCGGTCTAATATTCTTCTGGTCTCCGCTCCTTTAACTAAGTCCATGTCAATTTTCGCATGTTCCTTAATTGATTTTAAAACTACATCTTTCGTAATTTCTCTAAAAGTTACCCGGTCATATTTATCTTCCGGGATATCTAATTCTTCTTTTAAATGCCAAGAAATTATTTCTCCTTCGCGGTCGGGGTCGGTTGCAAGATAGATATGATCTGCTTCACTAACTAATTTTTTTAAAGCTTTAACATCTTTTGTTTTTCCTTTAATAATGACATAGTTAGGTTTAAAATCATTATCTAAATCCACTCCCAAACCATATTTACCAGTGGTGGCTAAATCTCTAATATGGCCTTTAGAAGAAACTACTTTATATTCACCAGCTAAGTATTTTTCAATCGTTTTACTTTTGGCTGGAGATTCGACAATAACAACATTTTTCATGTTCGTTTCACATCCATTCATTTATATTTTATACACTGAAATGATTTTAATGTCAACCAAAATTAAAAATTTCCGCAAAAATAAGTCAAGCAAAAAGAGGAATTATTCTTCCCCTTCAATTGATTCTGTTTCATTTGGTTCTACTTCTTCATTGATAGTTTCATCGACCGGTGTTTCATATTCCGTTATTTTATCATTTAAGTAATCAAAGTAATTATTCTTAATTGCTTTACTACTCATGGTGATTTTTAAATCAACCATTTCATTAATAGCTTGGATTTCTTCAGGTGTATAAGCATTTTCTTCATAATAAGTTATTTTACTAGTCGATGCATTATAGAAGACTTTTTCATTTTTCCAAGAACCATCAGCAAAGATAACCATTGATTCATAATCATCGGCTAAAGCATCAGTACCCATATATAATCTAGGGTCATATTCTAAATTCATTAAGTTAGCAAGGGTTGGGACTAAATTTAAATAGAAATTATATTCCGTAAAAGTCTTGGGAGTCATACTAGAGTTATAGATTAAATATGGTGTTCTTTCTATTTCATAATCATTTAAATCATAATCAAGCATTTCACCAACTTGGCTTTTACTTAAAGCATATGGATAATGATCCGCCAGTAAAACTAAGACGGTATCATCCCATTTACCAGCATCTTTTAATCTTTTTTCGAGTTCACCAATGGCTTCATCAACCACTTGTAGTTTTGATAAATAACGACTTACAGTTGCCGAATATCCTAAAGCTTGATATTTTTCTTTGTAAAGTTCGCCATAAGTAGAATTATTCGTATAAGGTTGATGCGAAGATACTGTCGTAAGCCAAGTCATAAATGGTTTACCACTGTCATCATTTAAAACAATATCCATCGCTTTATCGACAAATTCAATATCGCTTGGCCATTCGCCATAATAACTAGCGGTTTTTATACCTAAAGCATCAGCTCCATAGTAATGCATACTACCCATATTTGGATGAATTGTTTTTCTCTTATAATACCATTCGACAAAATCATGCATGCTACTAGTGTTATAACCTTTATTATTAAATAAATTAAAGATAGCTTCAAAATAAGTATTATTTTTATAAACATTAGAAGTACATGTATTATATATAGAGAATAAGCCAGTCATGGCACTAAATTCATTGTTACCTGTGGCACAACTATTTCGTGGGGAATAATTATTTTCCCAATGCCAGCCTTCATTATAAAGTTTCGTAAAGTTAGGGAAATATTCTTCATTAATAATGGCTTCGTTTACTGATTCCATTAAAATAACAATAACATTTTTGCCTTCAAAAGCACCCGTGTATTCATTATAATCAGTTACTTTTTGACTAGCAAAATATTTATGAAGGGAACTATATTTACTATTAGTATCTTCTTCCGCAATTTTGTTTAAAGTATCAGATACTTTTCTACTAGCATCTACATTATGATTGTTTGGTAAAGAGGGATTAAAAGTAGTTTCTTCTTCCTCAACTTGAAAAATATAACTTTTTAAATCTAAAATGCCAAAAACCGTCGTTCCAAATTGATTAACTGCTACCGTTGGTACATCAGGATTTTTAAATAACTTTTGATTACTTTTAATTTGAAATTCATTTTGCATAAATGGAAGGACAATTGTAGCATAATACAAAGCGGCAGTAACTACTAAACTAGGGAGTAAAAGCCAAGTCTTTTTATTAAACTTTAATTTTTGGTATTCACCTTTAACACTCAAAATGATATAAATAATAATGGCTATAATAAAAGGAATAAAAATTAAATAATAAGTCCATTTAAAAGAATTTAAATAATCAAAGATATAATCTTTTACAGCTCCAAATTGACTAGAGGTATGAAAAGAAATATAAACTCCTAGGTAATTAATAAATCCTTGTTGTAACCATGTATATAAAGAATAAACAAAAATAAATAATAAATTAATCGTATTTTTGAACCATCTTCTTTTGGTTAAACTACTAATAAAAGTAACAATTAACGAAAATATAATTGTACTTAAAAATATTCTTAAAGTTGCATAATCAAAAATTGCAAAATTATTCATTAAACGGAAAATAATTTCAATCGAAAATAAAACTATAATCATTATAGTTAAATTTTTTCCATATGTATCTTTAAAAATATTTAATTTCTTCTTACTTGTTTCATTTACTTCTGACTTCATCTTTCCTACCCTTTTCTAATACTTCTTTTACCGGTTTATATGTTTTACGGTACTCTTCTAATATACCATATTTTTGAATTAATTCAAGGTGCCTTTTGGTGGGATAACCCTTATGTTTATCAATTTCATATTCGGGATGTTTCTTACTATATTCCACCATTATTCTATCTCTGGTAACTTTGGCAATAACCGAAGCCGCCGCAATATTAAGGCTTAAAGCATCCCCATGAATAATGGGCATAACCGGGACATCTCTTTCTAACTTCATGGCATCTGTTATAATATATTCTGGTTGGCATTCTAAATTGTCTAAAGCAATATTCATGGCTTTTCTAGAGGCCTCTAAAATATTTATTTCATCTATCTCTTTAGCAGAAACTATGCCCACGCCAACACTTATAGCATCTCTTTTAATAATATCATAAAAAATGTTTCTTTTTTTTTCACTTAATTGTTTAGAATCATTTAGGCCCTCTAAGACATAATTTTGAGGTAAGATAACTGCACCCGCTACAACTGGTCCTACTAAAGGCCCCCGCCCAGCTTCATCTACTCCTGCAATTAAAGTATATCCTTCTTTATTTAATTTTTTCTCATATGCTAATAAGTCTACTGCCATCTATCTAATGTTACTCCTTTAATTTTTTCGCCCACTAAATCATTATATACCTTTTCACTAACTTTTTCAAAGATAATTTCATTATTTTTAAAGGCTCCAATTTTTTTCGCAATTACTTCATACATTTCCATAACATCATTAGTAGTTAGATCATAGTATTCTTTTAATTTATCCGGATAATATTTATATAACATATTTAAAATATGAACACATATTTCATCTAAATTTAAAATTTCTTTTTTAATTCCTCCCGTAGCAGCAATATTTAAAGCTCCCGTTTCATCATCTAATTTAGGCCATAATATTCCTGGGGTATCTAATAAAATAATGCCTTCATTCGTTTTTAAATATTGCATTTCTTTCGTAACTCCAGGTCTATTTTCTGCATTAGCTGATTTTTTACCCATTATTTTATTAATCAAAGTACTCTTACCCGTATTAGGAATACCCATAACTAACGCTCTTATTTCTTTTTCTTTTAAGCCTTTATTCTTTCTTGCCGTTTGAATTTCCGCCGTTATTTTATGAGTTTCAATAATTATCTTTTTATAATCATCATTATTTTTTAAATCCACAATTAAAACAATATAACCATTTTGCTCATAATATTCAGCCCATTTTTTAGTTACATTTAAATCACATAAATCTTTTTTAGTCATAATTAAAATTCTTTTTTTATTTTTAATTAATTTATCAATATCTTTTATTTTACTAGATTTAGGTATTCTCGCATCCACTAATTCATAAACAATATCAATATTTTTTAATTCATCTTCTATTTTTCTTTTTGTCTTAGCCATGTGGCCAGGATACCAATTGATACTCACTCTTTGAAAACTTTTTTCTTCATTTGCCATTTTAATCACTACCTTTTTCATTTAATAATTTAATTTTTTCTGCATTATTTAGAATATCTAATTGATATTTACATATATCACTTAATATTTCAAATCTTTCTTCTTTTGATTTTCCTTCTTTAATTAGTTCAGCATTATGTGATTCTAAATTAGATAAAACTGTTAATTCATTAATTGTTGCATAATCTCTTACATTTGAATTTTTAGCTAACTCCGGATTTAATTCTCTCCATTTTTTAGCAGTTGTATGAAACAGGATTACATTTAAAATATCAGCTTCTTCTGCATATTTTAACCATTCTTTATTTTTATAAAAATCATTATCAGGCAATATATATTTTTTAATCGCATCAGTATGGATTAGATAATTATTCTTTGTAAGTATTCTTTTTACATCCCATTCCCTATTTTGATTTTCTAATTCTTTTAATCTTTCAAATTCTTTTATTAAATATAATTTAAATACAGGACTTATTGCAGATGCAAATTCAAATGCTATGTCTTTATGGGCATATGTTCCACCATGTTTACCACGTTTTGAATATATGCCAATAGCATTTGTTTTCTCACACCATTCAGTAACACTTAATGTAAATGTATGAAGTCCAGCACTTTTTCTAAACCCGTCGAATTCGACGGGTTTAAAATTCGGATTATAAATAGATTCCCAGGTTCCTAAAAACTCTAGAGAAATTCTACTCCTTAACCAATTTCTAATCACATCGTCAGTTTTTGATTTTCCTTCTTTAAATTTAACAAAATCAGAAATACAAATATAATCATTATCTTCTATATTTGTAACATTTATTTTAATATTTTGGACTTCTATTATTTTGTTAGACATATATTCACCTTCTTTTACTTTATAGTTAATACTTATTTTTTATAACTTAATTATATCACTATCTATCAGATTTATATACTACTTCCCGAATTTCACCCTTGTTAATTTTCTAAATTCTCTTATATCTTTTAAATTGAAATTGAAATCTTAATGACTTTAAAATGTTTTTTATTTTTTCAGGATGTATAATTGCTTCTGTTTTTTTATCTACATCTACAGTTTGTGCGATTTGGCGACTACTTTATTCTTATCATGTGATATCAAATAGATATCACATGATTTAGTATTGATTTGTCTGTTAATTCTCTATATTCTTTCTTTTTTTCTATTTATCTAATTAATTCTTGAAAACGAATAATCAGTCAATTGATATTTGTTTAATTTTCATTATCACAACCATTTTTACGTGATATCAAATAGATATCATACGGTTTAGTATTGATCTGTCTGTTAATTCTCTATATCCTTTCTTTTTTCTATTTATCTAATTAATTTTTGAAAATGAGTAATCAGCCTATTAATGGTCGTCATTTTTATTACCACAGCTTTTACTTTCTTCTATTAATAAATCAAAATCCGATTTATATAATTTATCTTGCTTAACTCTATATTTTTCAAATTCTGTTAATGCTTTATCACAAGCAATTTCATGTGATATTTTTCCAGCATCTTTTAAAATATCTCTATCGTCTGAAAGTAAGAATTTATCTATTCTTGTTGCCCAATCTTCCATAGTCATTGGTATATGTCTATGCGCCCTTGTTTCTGCTAAATCTAAAAAGGCAGAAACAATTAATTCTAAATCTTGAATTTCTTCTTTTGATAAATAATTTTTCGCAACAATAACATCTGTTTCAAGTATTTTACCATTTGGAGAATTTTTCCAAGAAGTAAGTCCCATATATTCTTTTTTAGAATTTGCTCTATTATATATAATTTCAGCTGTTGTTTGATGAGAAACTGCATAATGCATTTTATTTTGTACTTTTTTAAAGAAATTTATTGTAATAGGAGATTTAGAATCATAATCAACTGACGTAGTGTAAAGATCTGTTATTTTTTGATAAAATCTTCGTTCCGATAATCTTATTTCTCTTATTTCAGCAAGTAATGATTCATAATAGTCTTCATCAAAAAAAGCTCCATTTTCCATTCTTCTCTTGTCAATAATATATCCCTTTTTAGAAAACTCTTTTAATATATTAGTTGCCCATCTGCGAAATTGAATTGCTCTATCCGAATTTACTCGATAACCAATCGATATTACCATATCTAAATTATAATATTGAATATTTCTTTTTACCTGCCTATTTCCTTCATTTTGAACTAGTAAGAATTTCTTACTAGTTAAAGATTCATTCAATTCATAGCTATCATAAATCTCATTAATATGCATCGTTATATTATTTCTCGTTGTGTTAAATAACTCCCCAATTGCTTTTTGTGTCAACCATAAATCTCCATCTTCAAATCGAACTTGAATCCCTTTATCATGCGTTTGTCTTTCAAAAATAATAAATTCAGCACTACTACTTCTAATCATTAAATCTTTTGCCATTTTTGGTGCCCTCCTTTTCACATGTTCTTAAATGTCATAATTAACCAATTGATATTCGTTTTATTTTCATTCATTTTTATCCTGTATAATTTCTTTTAATATTTTATCATTTTCCAGAAATTTATCAAAATCTGAAACTAACAATGCATCTTGTTTTTTCCTAAATTTATCATATTCCTTATATGCAAGTGCTTTAGCAACCTTATGAGAAATTTTTCCAGAGTTATGTAATATTTCTTTTCCATTAAATTGTAAGAAAGCATCAAGTTTTTCTATCCAATCATTCATAGTCATTGCATTGTGATTTTCGGCTTGCAATTCAGCATAATCTAAATACATTGTAACAATTCTATTTAAATTATTTAATTTTTTTTCCGTTAAATAATTTTTTGCAATATCAACATCATATCTATAAATTGGTCCATTTGGTGATTCAGTCCAATTAGTAAGTCCCATATTTTCTTTATTAGAATCTACTCGATTATATATAATTTCCGCCGCTGTATTACTGTTACAGCATAATGTAATTTATTTTGAACTGTCTTAAAAAAATTTTTTGTAATTTCCGAATCCTTATCATAATCAATACTACAAGAAGAATAAATATCTGTTATCTTTTGATAAAATCTTCTTTCGCTAGAGCGGATATTTCTTATTCTTTCTAAAAGCTTTTCAAAGTAATCTTCCCCAAAAATATAATTTGGATTCTTTAATCTTTCATCATCCATTACAAATCCCGTAATTAAATATTCTCTTAACACTTTAGTTGCCCAAATTCTAAAATGAGTTGCCTTTTTAGAATTTACCCGATAGCCAACGGCAATAATCATATCTAAATTATAGATCTTTGCTTTTCTTCCACCAGAACTTTCGTCGGAAATTCCGACGGAAGTATCTTCACTAAGTTCTCCACTATTTAAAATATTATTAATATGCTCTGTTATTGTACTTCTAGAAACTTCAAATAATTCAGCTATTAAATTTTGGGTTAACCAAATATCATTGTTAATTAAAAGTACGCTTACTCTAACATCGTTATTGTCATCTTTATATATTAGAAAATCATGATTTGTAATTTGTAATTCATTTTTCATTTTATTCGCCTCTTTTTTCATTAACTCTTTTATTGATTACCAAATTCTAAGATTTGTTATTTTCTTTAGCTTCTTTAAGATATTTATTATAAAATTCATCCATTGAAGATAGATATTTTTGATCTTGAATCACTCTATATTTTTCATATTCTCTTTCCGCTTTATCCACTGATTCTTTGTGAGTTATTTTACCAAAATGAGTTAAAATATTTTTTTCTCTAAATTTTAATAATTTATCTGTGGCATTTATCCAATCATTCATAGACATAACTTTGTGTTCATAAGCCATGTCTTCCGCATAATCTAAAAATGCTATCGTCAAACGATTTAATTTGTTTAATTCTTCTTCATTTAAATAATTTTTAGCTATAGAAAATCATATTTATATATTAATCCATTAGGACTATTCTTCCAATTAGTAAGCCCCATATTTTCTTTATTCGCATTGACTCTCGCATAAATTAATTCAGCTGCGGTATGACAACTTATTGCATAATGAAGTTTATCTTGAACAATTTTAAAAAAGGTGTATGCTTCTTCAGCTTTAGGATTGTAATCTAAAGATGTAGCAATGAATAAATCCATAATTTTTTGATAAGCCATTCTTTCACTTACTCTAATAGTTTTAATTCTTTCTAATAATTCATCAAAGTATTTAATACCAAATTTATTTCCGTTTATAAATCTTTCATCATTTAAAGCAAATCCTTTTATCATATAATCTTTTAATATCTTAGTTGCCCATTTTCTAAAAATAATACCATTTTTAGAGTTTACACGATAACCAACACTAATAATCATATCTAAATTGTAATAATTTATTGGCTTTGCACTAAATTCGGAATTTCCGAATTTTCTTAAAGTTTCTTGTTCTTCTAATTCTTTTTCTTTATAAATATTCTTAATATGTTCATTTATTGTTGATCTTGACTTGCCAAATAAAATTCCCATTTGTTCCTGTGTAAGCCACACAGTTTCGTCTTTCATATTGACTTCTAATTTAACATTTTGATTTTCAAATAATATAATTTCATTTTTCATTATCTCATCTCCCATCTATAATTTTTCATTTATATATACTCATTGATCTAATTTTCTTCAATCAATTTTTCATTATCAATATATTTATAATTTAAAGCATTACTTCTAGATATAACTGTTCTTCCTAATTCTTTTTCTAATTTTCTTTTTAAATCAGTCCAATATCTTTTAGGTATTTTACTTTCAGTCAAAACAAAGATTACATCAACAACACTAAAATAATAATCTTCTTTTTCACTATCCCAAATACTTCTTATTTCTTTTCCTTCAAAGAAATTGGAAATCATTTTTAATTTACTTTCATTCATATATAAACCACCCCTTATAAGAATATTATACAATAAAGAACATTTGTTTACAACGGGTTTTACAAATTATTTTAGCAAAATTATGGCAAAAATAAAGCATCCTTAAATGGGTTGCTTATAACATTTTATTTCAATTATCTATTTTATTACTTTTGTTTCACTATTTTTTTCTAGTTTATCTTGTATTAAGCTAACAAATTCCGGGTAAATTTGCAATAATTTATCTATAGCACCCACTATCCCTTGATTTTCAAAATTAATATATTTATCAATTAAATCTGAATTATCTAGTGGCATATTCTCTGGTCTATTTGGATATCTATATATTATAATATTCCCTTTTTGCTCCTCTTCCTTAAGAGCATCTAATATATTAGGATAAAAAATCTTTCTTAAAGGTATTATAGATTTTTCAAAAGATATTACTTCTAAAGACCAAAGATAATCATAATGCCTAAAAGAACTACCATCTAATTCGTATAGATATCCTTCTTTATCATATAATTTTTTTAATACTCCTTCTCTTCTTTCTACTAACTCAGGCTTGCCATTTATATTAGATATTCGAGTATCTAAATCTCCATTACCACGCCCCATAAATAATAAGGCTACTACTTTATTATCCGTTGCATAAATACATTCTTTTTGATGAGTGCTTTTATGAGCTACTATTTCTTTTATATTTGAATTTGAACTTCCATGATAAACTATATTCATAATTTTTATTATACCCCTAACTCATTATAGTCTTCATCCGAAATTGATTCTAACCACTCATTTGAAGTATCAACTCCTGGTACTTCAACGGCTATATGGCTAAACCAAGAACTGGGTTGGGCGCCATGCCAATGTTTTACATTTGCAGGTATTACTACAATATCCCCAGGAGATAATTTTTGTACCTTTTTTCCCCATTCTTGATAATAACCATAACCGGCAATGCAAATCAAAACTTGTCCTCCACCACTTTTAGCGTGATGAATATGCCAATTATTGCGACAGGATGGTTCAAATGTTACATTAGCAAAACTAATGCCATTTTCAGTTTTTGCTAACATATTAAGATAACTTTGACCAATAAAATAATCTTTAAAAGCATCATTTGGATTTCCTAGTCCAAATACATTTAATTTATCAAATTCTTCTTTATTCATTTTTATTTTTACTCCCATATACTTCTTCAATTAAAGGGAATGTACTCCAAGCTTTTGGCCACCCGCAGTAAAATGCTAATTGCGTTACTGTTTCTACAACTTCCTCTTTTGTAAGACCATGTTCTTTGCCAATTTCTAAATGAGCTTTTAATTGGGGATATAACCCCATCGCAAATAAAGCTGATATTGTTATTAAACTTCTATCCCTTGCAGATAATTCATCTTCTCTTGACCAAACGCGACCAAATAATACATCATCATTTAATTCGGCAAATAAAGGGGCAATATTTCCTAACCTCTCTCTACCTGCTGTTTGTTTTTTCATAAAAATTCCTTCTTTCTTTTAAAATACTAGATTAATAATTTCGCCAATTATTAATGAACTAATTATCACATATAATAAGTATATCACAAAATTTTTCATTCCTAAATTATTGAAAATAATATAGTTTTATTACACAATCCATCTTTGTATATACAAGAATTTAAGTTTGTACATACATTTTACAAGTGCAAAATATGCTCTGGTGCACTAGAAATCTTAAAAAATGCTTGATTTTAAAGCATTGAAGATTTTCGCGTATAGTATCATAAAAATTAATCAAATCAAAAGAATTAAAAAAGCAAACATAAGAATGTCCGCTCATGAACTGTACCCCAAAATTTAGACAAAAATAAAAAAATGGGTATGTAAGAAGTATAACTATTAAAGGTTATGCTTTT